>JBJEND010000248.1:0-5900 GCA_051880015.1 Butyrivibrio sp.
ATCGTAACTTCTATCTTCTGTTTCAGTCTCTCAACACTTAAGGTAACTATTGCTTCAATGTCTTTGTCAAAATACTTATCCAGTTTACCTATTTTCTCATAAACCGCTGAACGTAACCCCTCAGTAACCTCAATGTTCTTTCCCGTAATTGTGAATCTCATGATGCCCAACTCCTTTGCTACTAGATTGTAATCACATATTATCAAACATATCGGAATTATCTGATAATTGTTAAGTGAATACAGTTTTATTATAACATTTTTTGTGAATTTATCAACATAAAAAGAGAATTTTCTAACAACTTTTTTGTCAATACATTTTTGCATTTTTCTTGTGATTTTTAACAATTTATGAGTTTTTAACAAAACATATTTTTGTCTTGAAAAAGCCCCCGGTTTTCCCCATAATTTTATGTAAACTCTGTGGATAATGTGGATAACTTCGTGTAAAACTCCCTTTTTACTGAATTTCAAGGCTTGTCTTTGTGGAAAACCCATGTCGAAACAGTGAAAATTTACTCGAATATAAAAATAATAATCTTTACTGTTTTAATTTAAAAATTTGTTTTTTTATGCAAAATGCCGAATTTTATCCCTGTGTTACTATTTATTATACGGAAGAATTGTGCTACAATATCCATGAATTGACAGAATAGAATAAGAGAGGTTTATGTTATGCCGGAAAATGTATTGATTACCGGTGCTTCCCGGGGAATAGGCAGGGAAGCCGCACTAAAATTTGCCCGGGAGGGGTACAATGTTATTATTAACTGCCATAAAAGCGAGGCACTGCTGTGTGAGCTTCAAAGGGAAATCCGGTCTTTGGGTGTAAGGTGTATGGCATTTGTAGAAGATGTCTCACAATTTGACAGGGTAGTTGAAATATTTGACTGTCTTAAGGCTGAAAATTTCCTTCCGGATATAATAGTCAACAATGCCGGAATATCCCATATAGGACTGCTGCAGGATATGGCAGCAATGGAATGGCAGAATATAATCAACACCAATCTTTCTTCCGTATTTAATGTGTGCAGAATGGCTGTTCCATACATGGTTCACAATAAATACGGCAGAATAATCAATATCTCTTCTATGTGGGGCATAACAGGAGCTTCCTGTGAAACGGCATATTCCGCTTCCAAGGGGGGAATGAACAGTTTCACCAAAGCCCTGGCCAAGGAGCTGGCCCCCAGCAATATCTCTGTTAATGCAGTTGCTTTCGGTGTGGTGGATACTTTAATGAATGATTTTCTGGATGAGAATGAGCGGAATCTGCTCATGGAAGAAATACCTGCGGGACGATTCCTTACTTCCGGGGAAGCTGCAGATATTATATACTCTGTGTCATTACTGAATTCCTATGTCACAGGTCAGATAATAACTGCCGACGGGGGATATACCTGAATATATCTCCCGTCAGAATTTAATCTTACGCTTTGCAAGCTTTTGTGTGACTTTGTTAATATTGGTTACTGCCAGGTCTCCCGTAATCCTTATTTTACGTTCTGCTCCTCTGTTACGTTCTTCTATCATATGGTATATATACTCATAATCCTCTATACCATTGGCAAATACTTCCCTGAGTATTCCCGCAGTTTTCTCATAGCCGGACACAATCATATTATCGATGGCCCCCCGGCTGAAGGTAAGGGAATCCGTAATAACCTTATTATTGGAATATGTAAGTTTAAGTATTTTGTTATCAAAATATTCATTTTCGAATATATATCCGTACTCATCAAAATAAATACATATAATGTAATCTATTTTGTGCTTCATCAGAGGATATATGGGAATGTTATCTATAACTGCTCCGTCATAATAGTTCTCTCCTCCTATCATTACAGGACGGTTATACAGCGGCATTGCCACACTGGCCTTAAGGTATTTGGGAAGAAGTGATGAATCCACATGATGAAGATTCTGGTAATCAACAATCCTTCTCTTAAGGTTCATAAGGGTTATGTAAAATGTCTCATCAATCTTGTCCTCCGGTTTGCAGATATCCTTAATGGACTGCTGCAGATATGTACTCTTCAGCATACTTCCAATTAAGGCCCTGGTTCCATCATATTCAATGTTGCGCCATGTGTCAGCCAGCTGCTCAAGTCTCCCGGTAAGAAAACCGTAGCTGTTAAGCACTCCTATAGAGGAAGCGCTTACATAACTTATGCTTCCCTTAGGAAATACCTCACTTATCGCCTGAAGTGCGCCGACCTGATATGCGCCCTTTGCCATTCCTCCTGACAGAACCAGACCTATATTCATACCTTATTCCTCTATTCAATGAAAAGTAGAGTACATCAACTCTCTGCCTACATTATAATACAGCTTTGAATGCTTCTTCAAGGTCTTCTATAATATCGTTGATATTTTCCGTTCCTATGGAGAGTCTGATTGTATTAGGTTTAATTCCCTGGTCTTCCAATTCTGCTTCATTCAGCTCTGCATGTGTGGTAGAATACGGATGAATTACAAGAGATTTAACATCAGCTACATTGGCAAGGAGTGAGAAAAGCTCAAGATGGTCAATAAAATCTCTTGCCTTCTGTTCATCTCCCTTAATCTCAAAGGTGAATATTGAGCCTCCACCATTGGGGAAATATTTATTGTATAACTTGGTCTGGGCAGAATCATGGGTAACTGACGGATGATGAACCGCCTCTACCTGAGGATTATTATTCAGGTATTCAACTACCTTCAGTGCATTCTCCACATGTCTTTCAACTCTCAGGGAAAGGGTCTCCAGTCCCTGAAGGAATATCCATGAATGGAAGGGAGAAATAGTTGCACCGGTATCCCTTAAAAGTATTGCACGGATTCTTGTAACAAATGCCGCAGGACCTGCCGCATCGGTAAAGCTTATTCCATGGTAGCTGACATTAGGTTCACTTAACTGCGGGAATTTACCGGAAGCCTTCCAGTCAAATTTACCTCCGTCGATTATTACTCCTCCGATTGTAGTACCGTGTCCTCCGATAAACTTTGTAGCGGAATGAATAACTATGTCCGCTCCGTACTCAATAGGTCTTATAAGATAAGGCGTTCCGAAGGTATTATCGATTACCAGAGGGATATTATGTCTGTGTGCAATTTCTGCAACAGCTTCAATATCCACAACCTCTGAATTAGGATTACCCAGAGTCTCAATATATAAGGCCTTGGTATTGTCCTTTATGGCTTTCTCAAAATTATTCACGTCAAGAGGATCAACAAATGTAGTCTCTATTCCGTAATCCACAAGAGTGTGGGCCAGAAGATTATATGTTCCTCCATATATGTTCTTGGCAGCTACGATATGGTCTCCGCTTAAAGCAAGATTCTGTATAGTATATGTAACGGCTGCTGCACCTGATGATACCGCCAGGGCTGCCACGCCGCCTTCAAGGGCAGCTATTCTTCTCTCAAATACGTCCTCTGTGGGATTGGTAAGTCTTCCGTAAATATTGCCGGCATCCTTAAGGGCAAATCTGTCCGCAGCCTGCTTAGAATCCTTGAATACAAAGGAAGATGTCTGGTAAATGGGGACTGCTCTGGCTCCTGTAGCCGGATCCGGTTCTTCCTGTCCCACATGAAGTTGCAATGTCTCAAATCTGTATTTTCTTTCAGCGCTCATAAATGTACCTCCTGTATTCATACCGAATTAGTATGATTTGTGTTAGTGTTGATACTACTACATTTTTCCTAGTAAGTCAATAGGATTTGAGAAGCTTTTTAAAAAATTATTCTTCTTTTTCTTCTTCCGTATTCTCCTGCGCCGGCCGGAGAGCTTCCTTTTCTGCCTTTTTACGGGCAAGTCTGCTTTCTGTCGCCTGCTTTAGCAGTGTATATAACACAGCACATACAGGAACGCTTAAAAGCATCCCCACCAGTCCGAAGGTATTACCGCCTATTGTAACCGCAGCAAGTACCAGTATGCCCGGAAGGCCTACTGATTTACCCACTACCTTGGGATATATAAGATTACCCTCTATCTGCTGCAATACTATAATAAAAACTACAAACCATATTGCCTTAACGGGATTCACCAAAAGTATGAGAAAGGCTCCTATTCCGGTTCCCACAAAAGCGCCTACCATGGGTATAAGTGCCGTGGCTCCCACCAGAACGGAAATAATGGGTGCGTAAGGCATTCTGAAAATCTTCATTCCAATAAAACAGAGAATACCTATAATTACAGCTTCCGTAAGCTGACCTCTTATAAAATTGGTAAAGGTCTGGTCAGTCATGGCAGCCACACTTAACACCTTGTCCACCTTCTCTTCTTTGAAAAAGGCATACATAATGCTTTTGACCCTTGCACCGATTTTCTCTTTCTGGGCAAGAACATATATTGAAAAAGCAAATGCCAGAACCACATTAACCACTCCGGAGAAAATAGAGCCGGTTATGGATAAAGTTCTGTCCAGAAGCGTGTCCTTATTGTCATTAATAATAGGTGTCAGGGTCTCCATAATCTTATCCGCGCTCAGGGATAAGTCCGGCAGTGTAGCTCCATGATTGGACATCATATCCTGGAGCTTGCTCCACATATTCTGGAGATTGGCTATATATTCGGGAAGCATCGCCACAAAGTTCTCAACGGTATTAGCTATTTCCGGAGCCACCATAAATAACAGTGCAAATATTACACCGATAAAAATTAATATACATAATGTAAGGCATAAAGGTCTTTTCACCTTATCCGGCCACTTGAATTTTGTTTTACTCCATATTCTGCACCAAAGTCTTTCAAGGGGTCTTAATAATACATTAAGGGTAAATGCAATGGCAAATCCTATTATAAACGGAATAAAAACCGCCATTATCTGTTTCAGCATGGAAGAAAGCAGTTTACCGTTATTCAGTCCAAGATAAAGCAGAATTGCAAATGCTATAAGAAGCATAGGATAGAGAAGTCTTTTTTTCATTGGATTATCCTTTCGTTATACCGGATTTTTATACATATTTTACAATGTATTCCATGTTAATGCAATAATCTGTTATTCGGCAGACTCTTTCAGCCTGTCGCATAATTTTGTAATTATATAAGATACCGTCATTCCTCCCAGGATACACAGTATATATACCGCCATACCATGTTTTTCCGTTCTCCGGTCGGGGAGAATCATCACCGTCGTAGCCCCCACAATACCTATAATCAGGTGGGAAAGTATATTATGAAATCTTGCAAATGCCATACTTATAAGTCTTGCCGATACAAGAACCGTGGCAGCCGCTCCCGCTCCCAAGGGTATGACTACGCCGGGAGTCAGTGCCGCTATTCCTGCCAGCATAGGCTGGTATATTCCAAAAAACATCAGTAATGTAGAGGAGCTTAACCCCGGAACAATAAAGCTCAATCCCCACAGGACTCCGCATAAAAGATATGACCATATTCCCGGTTCCAGCCCGTTTCCTCTTCCTCTTTTAAAAATCAGCAGAAGTACAAACATAACCGCAAAACCCACAATCATTGACACATATGATGAGGCATTGCGTCCTTCCTTAGCTGCATCCTTTAAAAGTCCCGGAAAAGTTCCCAAAATAAGTCCAGCAAAAACGCAGACTGCTATTTCACTGTTACGTTCCAGAAGATATCCTGCCAGTCCTGACAAGCCCCAGAATCCCACTATCCCCCCAAGGGCAAAGGGAAGTAAATCCTTTATATATTTTCTGAATGCTTTAACGGGATGGGCCATAACCTCCACGATGGGCTTATACATTCCAAAAGCTGCGCACAGTGCTCCTCCGCTTACTCCCGGCATTATTGCCCCAAATCCCACTACTGCTCCCTCCAGCAGTCTGATTATTATTTTCCAGAATGAATTTTTCTTCATATATTGTACCTGCATATTCCTTTCTACTAAAAAATAGGCTTCGCCTATTCAACTCCCCTTCCCCTCAATCTTGAGGGGTTAG
>JBJEND010000249.1:0-5883 GCA_051880015.1 Butyrivibrio sp.
TCTGTGTGACGGAATGATCCTTAGACTGCATAAACAACTTTCCACTCCTGAAATAGTACATTCTGCTGTCGCCTACATTCATATAATTGAACAGATTATCTTTAACAAATGCAGCCACAACAGTGGTAGCCATATTGCCTTTTCGCCCGGCATACACGGCATTGTTTGCACCGTCTATAATCCTGTGCATTGTATCGTTATCCACCGAGCTGATTGTTTTTGCAGTTTCAATAACATAATCCACAGCCAGACGTGAAGCGATTTCACCGTTATCATGTCCGCCAAGGCCGTCTGCCAGCACAAAGGTATTCTCAAGAATGCCTATGCTGTCTTCATTATAATCTCTTCCGCCTTTATCTGTATATTTACTGATAAAACACTCCATACGCCAATCCTTTATTCAACAGTGAATTTGTTTTTATCGCTTCCAAGACTGAAGGTATCCCCTCTTTTAAGTTCAACCGTAGTGTCCCTGTCAATTTTTAGTCCGTTTCCTACATATGTTCCGTATGTACTGCCTAAATCGGTTAATTTAATTCTGCCGTTATCCAATACTGCCTGACAGTGAAGTCCTGACACGCCTTCGGTATCTAACGGGAAGACCACATTACATCTCTTAGGGTCTCTACCGAATATCAGCCTATCCTTAAGAACAAACTTCTGTCCCTGTAAAGCTCCGCTTATGCAGGTAAGCATGGCAATTTCACTGGAAACCGCCACTGTAGGTGCTATTCTGTCTGCAGCAACAGTATTGCTGATATCTGAATTTCTGTAATCATGTACAGGCTTTGATGGTGCAGATGCACGACCGGCACTCTGTGTACCTTTTTTGTTGCCCATTATTGCAATAATAATTAACGCAGCCAGTACCACGTCCACTATTACCGTAACTGCAATGACAACTACACCATTTACATTAACATCCGAAGTCAGAACATAAGAAACCTCATTAACATCAATAAGCCTAGTTAATTCATCTATACATACTGCATAATTGGTCTTATCATAATTTTCATCTGTAATACTGAAGGTATTGATACCTACAACCTCACCTTTGCTGTTTACAAGAGGTCCTCCTGAATTGCCGGAGGTAATTTCAAGGTCCAGCATATACACATCGCATTCATCAATCATTGTCTGCCTTGAAATCATACCACTGGTAGTTACTATATCTTTCTTATCGTAGCGTTCAAAATCGGTTCCGGCCGTTGCCCTTGCCGGATAACCCAGCGCATAGAAGGTTTCGCTTATATTATTATCAGAATATCTGCGAAGCTTTAAAGGCTTAACCTCCGTGGTAGGTTCAGGAAGACGAAGAACAGCAATATCCCTGGCCTCACTGTAGCGGTAAATCTGCGCTGTCATATAACGGTTAGCCGCCGCAGAAAAATACACTGTTACGCTGTCTGCCTTCTCTCCTGTTTTCGTATTAAAAACAACATGATAATTGGTTACGATATACTGTACCTGCTTGCCGTTTTCTCCTATGGCAAAGCCTGAGCCCGTTTTAACTACATAGTCATCTAAGAATGCAGATTCAATATATACTACTCCTTCTTTGGCCCCGGTATATGTATCCGGCATTTTGTTGTGGGGATAGGCAAATACTGTCATCAATACCGTAAACAGTACAATAACCGCCCCAACAGCTGGTACAAACCATTTTTTCTTAAACATATCATTTTCCTCTCTTTCTGTATTAATTGTATAATACCTTATTCAAGTCCAGTATAAAGTTCCATTCAACCCATTCTCCCATTACATAATTGGTAACCTGGCATTTTCCTCCGGGGGTATACATTACATAATTTCCACTTCCTGCGGCACCGGGTGAATCATATATAGTGATATCAAAACTTTCATTTTGATATATGGACCAATCTGTAATATTAGGGTTACCTGATTTACCATCACCAAGATAAAAACGAACTTCAGCATACTTACCCGTTATGGTTCCGTTACTCCATGTACCCTTGTAGTATACACCACCACTGCATAAAAATGTGCCTTTTCCGTTAGGCTTGCCATTCTTCCATTCACCGGTATATGTACCTGTAAATTCACCGCTTTCAGCATAAACAATAACTGAACATGCCTTATTGGTAACAGTCTGTATCTGAGGAGCTGTGGTGGCCGGTTCCGTCGGCTTCTGGGTAGGCGCTTCCGTCGGCTTCTGAGTAGGTGCTTCCGTCGGCTTCTGAGTAGGTGCTTCCGTCGGCTTCTGGGTGGGTGCTTCCGTCGGCTTCTGGGTAGGCGCTTCCGTTGTCGGCTCTGTCGTCGGATCTGTCGTTGACTCCGTTGTGGGATTTGTCGTTGGCTCCGTTGTTGAAGCCGTTGTGGGGTCAGTTTGATTTTCCGGGGTTGTATCCTCTTCCTGCGTCGTTAAACTATTTCTTGAAGGATTATTTTTTCCAACATCACCGCCTGCCGGATACCGGTTCTTTCTGACTCCTGACGCTATCAGTGTTACCGCTGTTATAATAACTGCCAGTCCCACAAAAGCTGCAATGGAAATAATTCCTTTTTTACTTTTCAGGAACACTATGACAGGAGAACCATTCTGTTTATCTTCATGAGTTTCCTTATGTACTTCTTCCGGGTTGTCCGCCGATACCGCCACAGTTCCTGGAAAGGCTGAAGCACTTTCCACTGCCATTGTGCCGGGAATGGTTTCCTTTCCTGACGCGGCATATTCCCCACTGCCCATAACGGTCATAGGAATATCCTCCGGACTCTTATCTTCTGCCAAAGGCTCCACAGGTACCTCTACCTTTGCCAGATCCGCCTTTAATTCCGCTATAGACTGGTATCTGTCGGAAGTTTTAATTGCAAGGCACTTCTCTATAACACTCCAGAGCTGTTCATCCACTCCGTATTGTGCCGCCTCTCCTATGGATGGCTCTTCTATACGTTCCGTGGCATCATCCAACACCTTGCCTGTAAGGGCATAATAGCAGGTAGCTCCCAGGGCATATATATCCGTCCATGGTCCCTGTTTGCCGCGACGCTGGTACTGCTCAAGAGGGGCAAAACCCTGTTTTAAAATCACGGAAAGGCTTTTGGACTGTTCGGATACAACATACCTTGCCGCACCAAAGTCAATAAGCTTTACTCCTCCGTTATTCAGTATGTATATATTATCCGGAGAAATATCCCTGTGAAGCACATTAAGACTGTGGGTAATTATCAGGGCATCCGTAATTACATTCAATATGCTCATAACCCGGCCTTCACTAAGCTTTCCGCCGTTCTTACGGATATAAGCTTTCAAATCCATGCCCTCCAGATATTCCATGGCATAATAAACTGTATTGTTTTCATAGAAAAATTCAAATACTCCCACAATATTGGGATTGCCGTTAAATCTGGATACGGTTTTTGCCTCTTCAAAAAATTTGTCCGCTCCTGTCTTAAACACATCCTGAGAACCGGATACAGAAACTCCCGTTGTCCCCGTATCCCTGTGAGCTATGCCGTTAGGATAGTATTCCTTAATGGCAACGACTCTTTCATCCCGCATATCATAGGCTTTATAAGTTACGCCGAATCCGCCCTTACCCAGGACAAGCCCTATGCAGTATCTTTGCTTAAGAACAGTGCCCACCGGCAGTATTCCTATTTCCGGATGATAAGAGGATTTTTTATAGCCGCAGTGCTCACAAGGCTCTTTCTTACAAGGTGAAAAACAGTTATCACATATCTTTTTACCCTTGATATTCATATATACCTCCTGCGTAAAACCAAAATAAAAAACTATCTTTGATTATACCATAAATTATTCATTAATGATATATTTTTCACGTAATTCCTCTAATCTTGTGCGATTTTCTTCAAATCTGCAGTTATCTGTATTGTCTATTATTTTTTGCCGGTATTTCTCCGCCATTTCACTGCTTCCCGGAAACTCTTCCTCTGTTATGGATGCCCACTGCTCATATTCCACACAGTCCCTGTATGCATCTGCCATTTCCCAATACACATCAAACTCTTCATCATATGTATCAAAAAGATACATATGATCCATAAGTTCACCATATTTTTTCTCATAATAATAGCGGTTGCACACATCTATGGATTTGGATTTATCCCAGTCATCATATCCGGTTTCTACTGTTGCTTTTAAAAACAGCACCAGAATAAAAAGCATAACAGCCAATGCACAGGATTTCAAAACTATTTTAATAATTATTTTCCCCGAGATATCAGTATTTTGCATTATTATTTCCCCTTCCCGCCATTATCTCTTATTCTTGCAGTCAGGCTTTCTTCCTCTTCCTGTGACAGATACCTGTGCTCCGATGAAATGTATTCTATTTCCTCTTCTGTCAGCTCAAGGCTTCCTATCCAGAAGGACATTATTTCCTGTCTGTAGCTTTCTATCAAATCCAGGTTCTCCAATGCAGGTTCGGAATATATGCCGCACTCAACCGTATATACATCTATGGATTTGTTCAGTGCCGTTTCTATATAGTAATCATCCTCTGCTTTTTCCTCCGGTGACATCTCTGAAAAAATACACTTTGCGCGAATATATTCTTCATAAGAATGATACAATATCACTGCCTGGGAATATGTATAATACTCTGTTCTGTCCAGATTCATTTTATCCATATAAGCATCCAGTCCGAAATAATCCCCGTTGTCATAATACTCTCTCAGAGTTGACTCTATTTCATCATGCTTAATGTTATTTCGTAGTATAATTATTTTGTCCTGCAAAAAGAAAAAAGCAGATGCACCAATAATAATCAACACAAAAAGGCCAATAACCGCAGTTAAACTTCTTGTTAATATTCTGTCTACGGAAAATACCGAAATCTTTCTCCCTGCTTCTTTTCTTGCCCTTTCGTATTCTTCTTCCGCTTCTGTCCTTTTTATTTTCCACAGTCTGCCAAGAGCATTTGCCTTGCCGCAGTACGGGCATTTAAGTTCTCTTGTTTTGTAATTTGCCCCACAACTTTTACATTTCATACAACTATTCCTCCCGGAACATTCCGGTTATTTATTCTTAACATTTTCCACTGCCTTTTGGGCTAAGTCATAAAGGGATTCCGTATTACCGCCGTATTTCTCCACTGCAATATCAATATCAGTTTCGGATAATCCAAACAGGCTGTTCAGGCAGTCATAATATATGGTTTTTATATCCTCACAGCCTTGTCCTTCCCCATAGAGATAGCCTTCCTCTTCATAAGATAATATACACACCAGTTCCGTAACCACGTATTCCAGTGTAACTGCTACCATCTGAATGGAAATATCTGCTTCATTGGTACAGCATATGTATTCATACTCATTTTCAACGGCTTTTGTTCTCCAATCCACCGAATCATTAAGTCCTGCAACCCTTCTGTATTTCTCAAAGGAAGCACCTCTGTACTCAAGACTGTCCAGATATCTTGACATTTTCTCATAATTGCCTGACTGATAATATTCCTCCAGTACAGCAATTTCATTATTAAGCTTGTCCACTGATTTCCTGTCAGCATTATGGTTTATAATTTTTACGACAATAAAAACTATTACAAAAACCGCCAGCAGGGCAGCAGCTATTCTTAAAATCCATTTGGTGGATGCCTTTACAACTCTGTCCGGCAGTTTTTTAAGCTCACGGGTTTTATCTTTATAATACTGAATTTCCTCAGCCTGGGCATGTCGGGCAAGTTCTTCATTTTCCGCGCCGCAATAAGGGCATATAAGTGTATGTTCATCTATTTCGGCATTACATCCGGTGCATTTCATTCGTTTTGTGTACTCCCTGATATCATTTATCCTACAAAGGATTTTATCACAAATAATCGAGTAGGAGGGAAATTTAACTAAATTTCCCGACCTCTCACACCACCGTGCGTACCGTTCGGTACACGGCGGTTCAATCAACTT
>JBJEND010000250.1:0-5830 GCA_051880015.1 Butyrivibrio sp.
TAATCTCAGAGGTGAGATTATTCCGGTAATGAGTCTTCGTAGAAAATTCGGACTTGAAGATGATGTGTATACCAATAATACCAGAATAATTATTATTAAGCTTGAACAGCAGGGTATGGTAGGCTTATTGGTAGATTCGGTTAAAGAGGTAGTGAATCTGGAAGAATCCGATATAGAGAAAACCAATTTATCCCTTACCGACGGAGGACAGGCATATATCAGTGCAGTAGGTAAGCTGGGAGGCAATCTCATATCCCTTCTTAACCTGCAGGCAGTTATAATTGACAAAGAAACTGTATAGCACAGATAGGAGCTAATATGGCAAAAATCAAATTAGATGGATTGGATGATACACAGTATGATGTATTAAAGGAAATAGGTAATATAGGTGCAGGTAATGCCACGACGGCACTGGCTCAGTTAATGAATACCAAAATTGACATGAGCGTACCTAAAGTTTCTCTTGTTCCTTTTAACGGAATCTCCGGGATAATCGGTTCGGAGGAAACGGTTTTGGTGGGAATCCTTCTGGGACTTAGCGGAGATGTAAACGGCATGATGATGTTCCTTCTTAAGGAACGTTCAGCCCATAATCTGGTAAATATGCTTTTGGGTTATCCCATGGACAGAGATAATCCCTTTGACGAGATGGAATTATCTGCTTTGAATGAGATAGGTAATATTATTACGGGATCTTATCTTTCAGCATTGTCCGGACTGACTAATTTAGTTATTAATGCGTCAGTACCAAGCTTATCCATTGATATGGCGGGGGCATTGTTAAGTGTTCCTGCTATTGAATACGGAAAAGTCGGTGACAAAGTTTTGTTAATCCAGACACAGTTCGGGGAAGGGGATCTTCTGGACGGATATTTTCTTATGGTGCCGGAACTGGAATCATATGAGAGGATTCTTACATCGCTGGGACTTTAGATACCTGTATTTGATTGGATGGAATATTGATGGAGAAATTGATTAAGGTTGGAATGGCAGATTTACAGGTGTGCAAAGCACCTGATGCGCTTACCACTTTGGGACTGGGTTCCTGCATCGGAGCCTGTATATACGATCCCGCAGCGAAAGTTGCGGGAATGGTTCATTTTATGCTGCCTGACAGTACAAGAATTAAAAATAATCAGAATATTGCCAAATTTGGGGACACCGGGATAGCCGAGACCATAAGACGTATGGAAGAACTGGGTGCCAAAAAATTCAGAATGGTTGCCAAAATAGCGGGCGGTGCAAGAATGTTTGCCATGACAACCGCTTCCCTGCCCAATATGAATGTAGGTGAGAACAACATTGAGTCAGCCAGAAAAGTTTTTAAGGAATTTGGAATTGAGATTATTGCAGAAGATGTGGGACTGAATTACGGTAGAACTATTGAGTTTTATTCTGAAGACGGAAGTCTCATAATTAAATCTGTAGGCAAAGAACCTAAAACCATATAACTGTGAACAGACGTGTACCGGAAAGGCACGGTGTATATTATGAATAAATCATATAAATACCTTCCTGCCGGGATTGCTTTATTTGCCGCACTTGTGGTAAGTATACTTATGCTGGTGAATAAAGTTAATTCATTAAAGGCACTTATTTTGGTGTTCGCATTCCTGCTTGTGTTTTATATAGCAGGTCTTATTTTCAGGGCAATACTGATTAAATTCGAAACCAAACCGGCAGAACATGCAAAAGAGGAAGAACAGACAGAAAATATTTCTACAGAATCAGAGGAAGAGCAGAGGTAATTTGTAATGGATGAGAAAGCCAGAGCAAAGTTATGGGATTCATATTTTGAAAACAAAACTCCCCAGCTCAGGGAACAGATTATAATTGAGTATGCTCCTTTAGTTAAACTGGTAGCAGGCAGATTAAGCATGTATCTGGGCTATAATGTGGAATATGAAGATTTGGTAAGCTACGGAATTTTCGGGCTTATTGATGCTATAGATAAATTCGACCTGACCAAAAATGTCAAGTTTGAGACATATGCCAGCTTAAGAATAAGAGGCGCGATTCTGGATCAGATTCGTAAGATGGATTGGATTCCCCGTTCAGTAAGGCAGAAACAGAAGTTAATCGATACGGCTTATGCCAAAATCGAGGCACAGGAGGGAAGAACTGCAACTGATGAGGAGATTGCCAGAGAACTGGACGTGACTGTGGACGATTATTATGCGTGGCAGGGACAGACTAAGGTAACTAATCTTGTGTCACTGGATGAGTTTGTGGAACAGGGAAGCGAGATGCGGATGGACCCTGACGGCAACTCACATTTTGAACAGCCGGAGAGGTCGGTAGAGAAGGAAGAACTTACCCGGATGATTTCAGAGGCCCTTGATCAGCTGACCGAGAAAGAAAAACAGGTTATTATGCTGTATTATTATGAGGAAATGACTCTTAAGGAGATTAGCTGTGTTTTGGAAGTTTCAGAATCAAGAGTTTCACAGCTTCATACAAAATCCCTGGTTAAGTTAAGAAAAAGACTAGGACCTTATATGGATGTATTTACGGAATAGGAGATTCACCCATGAATAAAAACGGATATTTTCAAATCGAAAAAAAGAATGACGGGTTATACCTGAATATTATTCCCCCAATGGGTGAGGGTAAACCTGCTTCTTTAGATGAATTATCAGCTTATCTTGATAAAAAAAAGATAAGCTTTCCCAATATTGTTGAGCTTAGGCATGCCTTTGATACGGCGGTGCATACAGGCCAGCCGGTTAGATTTTCCGAGAGCGAAGTAATTCCCTTCGGAGGCTGGATTGAATACCAGGTAGTTAAGGACGGAAGTGAACTGAGAGCCCGCATGTATCCCCCTATGGCAGGAATGCCGGATGTTACTTCCGGTGAAATTATGACAGATTTAAGCCATATGATGGTTAAATTCGGTATAAAGGCAGATACAATTACCAGAATAACAGAAGAGAAAAGATATCTGGAAACGGTTATCCTGGCAGAGGGAACCCAGCCCGTAAACGGCAGGGATGCAGAAATTAAATACTATTTTTCCACGGAGCACGCCACTAAACCAAAGCTTAATGAGGATGGTACTGTGGATTTTCATCAGTTGGATATGATTAGCTGTGTTAAGGAAGGGGACGTGGTTGCCGAAATTATTCCTGAGGACAAGGGTACTGCGGGCATGAATATATACGGAACGACCATTATGCCAAGGAAAGTAGCCAGAAAGGTATTCCGATACGGCAGAAACCTTCAGGTATCGGAGGACGGCAGAAAGTTAATTACCCTGGTAACCGGCCATATAACTCTGGAGGGGGAAAAGGTTTTTGTATCCACCGATTATGAAGTCCCTGCAGATGTTAATACCGGTACGGGAGATATTAATTTTGACGGAAACGTTAAGGTATACGGCAATGTGCTGGCCGGTTTTTCCGTAAAAGCCAGCGGTAACGTAATAGTCAACGGCGTTGTGGAAAGCGCTACTATTATTGCGGGAGGAGATATTATTCTCCAAAGAGGAATTCTTGGTGCCAACAAAGGAATATTGGAGGCGGGAGGAAATATTACTGCCAATTTTATTGAGAGTGCAACCGTTAAGGCAGGAGGAGATATTGATGTGAATTCAATTCTCCACAGTAATGTAAATGCAAGAGGCATAATAGAGGTACATGGCAAGAAAGGCTCCGTTACAGGAGGGGTAGTTCGTGCAGGTTCCAGAATCACATCCAAGATTATAGGCTCTGAAATGGGAACTAATACTATAGTAAGTGTGGGAACCGATCCGGAGATGCTGTCATGTATGAATGAACTTAAAAATAAGATTCTTTCCACCAGACAGGATAAAGATAAAGTAATGCAGATTATAGTCAGGCTTAAAAAGAAGCTTGAAATGGACGGAAAACTTTCAAAAGAACAGTTGGAACTGCTTCAGACCTCCATTAAAACTGCAAATAAACTGGATGAGGAACAGGAAGAGGCAAGAAATGAATACAGAAAGATGTCCGGAATGGTATGTGAAGATTCAGATGCCAGAATACAGGTAGTGGGCAGCATATATCCGGGCTGTAAAATTGAAATAGGAGAAGTCAGCCTGTTCATAAGAGAGAAAAATGACCACTGCCAGTATGTGAAACGCGGAGTTGATATTACCAGGGAAGTATTATAATTGTGAAAGGGTGTGTAGAAGTGAGACCTATCGAAGTAAACAGTTTTATAGGCAGAACCCAGGATGTGAGCCCGCTAAAGCAGGCAGAGGACACTAAGCCCATGGTACAGCAGCACACTCTGGCACAAAATATGGAAAAGCAGATTGACAACCGTATGGAACAGGTAGTTCATAAGGAGGATTCCGAATTTGAGTCACCCCTCAATGAAAACGGACGGGGTCAGGGCCAGTACGAGGACAGACGGCAGCGTAAGAAAAATAAAGAGGAAGAGGATGGCAGGGTTATTGTGAAAACCAAGGCTAACTTTGACATCAGAATATAGGAGCAGATAATAAGATGGGTTTAGAGATATCTTTAGTAATAATCGGAGCGGTGATTTTTGCAGTAAGCTTTATTTTTTCAGCTAAAATGGATAATGCTGATGAAGTTAAAAATGCTGAACTTTCCCAGCAGCAGAAGGATGCTGTTGCAAAACAGATAACGGTGGTAATGGATGAACAGTTAGATGACCTGAAGGATAAAGCAGAAATAGAACTGGACAGATTATCCAATGTTAAAATGAATGAGATGAACGAATATTCCGAAACCATTCTTGGAGAAATTAATCGTAATCATAACGAGGTTATGTTTCTTTACGATATGCTTAACGAGAAGAAAAAAGAAGTTAATAATACCGTAAGGGACATAATGGCGGTTAAGAAGGAATTAAATGATACCGTTAAGGCTGCAAGTGACAATACACAGAGTGCCCCTTCTTTGGATAAAGGGAAAGAGCAGGAAACAACTGCTCCAAAGCCTTCAGGCAAATCCTCCAAGAAGAAAGTCCTGGATCAGCTCGATGCCGTTGCAGATACCGTTTCAGATGAGATTCCGGCGGATGAGGAGGCTGTTTTGGTTAAACCAAAACGCAAAAACCAGACAGGTAAAACCGCTGCCAGCAGAGCAAGGAATACAGTCAAAAAAGAGACTGAGCGGGAGGATAACAAAGATATTTCAGTTTTTGGAAACGGTAACAATAACGAGAAAATTCTTGAACTTAATGCCCGGGGCAAATCCAATGTGGAGATAGCCAGGGAACTGGGCCTTGGCATTGGTGAAGTTAAGTTAGTAATAGATTTATTCAGAGGTGGAAGATAATGAAATTAAAATATTATTTAAGAGGCCTCGGAATAGGAATATTGGTAACAGCACTGATATTAACCATAGTACATAATATTAACGGAAAAATGTCAGATGCGGAGATTATTAAGAGAGCCGAAAAATTAGGAATGGTAATGGGAGATAAAGAGGACGATACGCTCTTTGAGAATAAGACAGACCCCACGGAGCCCACGCAGCCGGAGCCGACCACACCGGAGCCAACCACACCGGAACCAACCACGCCGGAACCAACCACGCCGGAACCGACCACACCGGAGGACGATGTCAGGACACTTACATTCATTATACAGAAAGGAATGGCTTCTGAAACAGTGACAGATATCCTTGTTAAGGGCGATATTATTTCTGATGGCGGTGCTTTTAATCTGTATTTGCAGCAGAGCGGATGTGAGGAAAGGATACAGACAGGAAGCTTTACCGTTAATTCTTCCATGAGTTATGAAGAAATTGCAAAAATAATTACAAGATCCAAATAAAAACAGTGTCAAGCATATTTGAAAATGTCCCAAAATAATTGAAACATTAGCCCCGGCATC
>JBJEND010000251.1:0-5742 GCA_051880015.1 Butyrivibrio sp.
TCAATAGGAAGATAAGGCACTGTCCAGTTTTCACAGTTATGCTCTTCTCTCCACGCCATTCCCTTTGCAATAGCATCCTGATGCGAACCGGAAAATGCTGAAAATACCAAATCTCCTGCATAGGGCTGTCTTTCATATACACGCATTCCGGTCAGTCTCTCATATTTCTCCCTTATCTGGGGCATATTGGAAAATTCCAGTCCCGGATCCACACCATGGGAAAACATGTTCATGGCAAGGGTAATTATATCCACATTACCCGTTCTCTCTCCGTTACCGAATAAGGTTCCCTCTATTCTGTCCGCACCGGCAAGAAGTCCCAGTTCCGCATCACTTACTCCGGTTCCTCTGTCATTGTGGGGGTGAAGGCTTAATACCACGTTGTCCCTGTATTTGAGATTACGGCTGACATACTCAATCTGTGTGGCAAATACGTGAGGCATGGCTGTCTCCACTGTGGCAGGGATATTAATAATTGCTTTATTATCTTCTGACGGCTGCCATACGTCCAGCACGGCATTACATACCTCTACCGCATAATCCACTTCCGTTCCATGGAAGCTTTCAGGACTGTATTCAAATGAAAAGTTTCCGTCAGTTTCTTCTGCCAGTTCCTTAAGAAGTTTAGCTCCTTCAATGGCTATTCTTTTAATTTCTTCCTTGCTCTTTCTAAATACCTGTTCCCTCTGAGCTACAGAAGTGGAATTATACAGATGGATAACTGCATGAGGAGCCCCCTTAACGGCTTCAAAGGTCTTCTTAATAATATGTTCCCTTGCCTGGGTAAGCACCTGAACGGTTACATCTTCGGGAATCATATTTCTCTCTATTAAGGCTCTCATAAAAGCATATTCCGTCTCTGAAGCAGCCGGAAAACCTACTTCTATTTCTTTAAAGCCTACATCAACCAGCATCCGGAAGAATTCTATTTTCTCTTCCAGCCCCATAGGCTCAATCAATGCCTGGTTTCCGTCACGTAAATCTACTGAACACCATATAGGCGGCTTATCAATATAATCTTTCTTCACCCAGTCATATTCACACACTGGGGGCATAAAATACTGTCTTATATATTTGTTGGAATTTTTCATATTGTACCTCCGATTACTGTGATATATTAACATCTATTTACAGCATTTTGAATGATTAAATTTAATCATTTAAATTGATATATTTTGTCATTTTTAAATAAAGTAATAAAAAAGCTTTGCCACCCTCATGGCAAAGCCCGTTAAGCAGGGGCAGTAGGATTTGAACCCACGACATTTGGTTTTGGAGACCAACGCTCTACCAGCTGAACTATACCCCTATATATAGCGGCGGTCTTGAAACCGCCGTTAATATTTATATCACAAAGAACCTAGAATTGCAAGTAGATTTTTTATAAATCAGAATATTTATTAAGAACTGCCTTGGCACTGTCTGTAATATCCTTCTGATATACTATTTCATTCTCAACATTTTTGGACTCAGCACTGGTGGTTTCAGCCGCTTCAAGCATTTTATTAAGGATTTCTCCAATAGAAGCAGCCTTGGCATTCTGTTTTACAGACATGTCATGAATATCATTCATGGATGTAACCATAGTCTCCACAAATCCCTGTACTTCCCTTACGGTATCAGATATATCCTTGGAAGATTTTGTAGACTGGGCTGCGAGTTCTCCTACCTGCTTCGCAACAACCGCAAATCCTCTTCCCTGCTCTCCTGCTCTTGCTGCCTCGATTGAAGCATTAAGGGAAAGCATATTGGTCTTGCCGGCTATCTTGGTAATTACAATGGCGAAATCCTCAATAAGCTTGGAAAGTTTCTTAAGCTCTTTAATATTTTCCGTAGACTGTTCCACCATTCTGTTAAGCTCATTAATCTGCTCAACAATCTCTCCTATACCGTTTATTCCGTCTTTTACAAGGTTGAGTGAAGTATCTGAAGAATTAATGACATCATATGTATGCTTCTCCACCTTTGACTGTGATTCGTCAAGATTGCTTATAATCTCTGACATTTGTGTAATAAACTTTTCTTCCATTGGTAATCCTCCTATATATTACATAGTTCTGATACGGAATTAATTCCGATTAGTTTTATTCTTTTTTCATCCCCGACTGCCTTAAGGCACGCCTGAGGTAAAATACATTCTTCAAACCCAAGCTTGACGGCTTCAGCAACCCTCTGTCTTACCTGGCTGACGGCTCTCACCTCTCCCGCAAGTCCTACCTCACCGAATACTATGGTCTTACCACCCACCGGTACATTGCGGAAACTGGAAATAACAGCCAGGACCATGCCTAAATCCAATGCAGGTTCACTTACTTTAAGTCCTCCGGCTATATTCAGATATGCGTCACAACCGGACAACTGCATTCCCATCTTCTTCTCCAGCACTGCCATTAGGAGATTCATTTTATTATAATCCGCTCCCACCGCAGTTCTTCTGGGAAGTCCGAAATTAGTGCGGCACACCAAAGCCTGAATTTCCACAAGAATGGGCCTTGTGCCCTCCATAAGACAGGCAACCACAGAACCGGACGCGCCTTCCGGTCTGCCGCTTAACATATATTCTGAGGGATTAAGGACCTCTCTGAGCCCTTCCTGACACATCTCAAATACACCGATTTCATTAGTGGCACCAAACCTATTCTTAACTGCCCTAATGATACGGTAGGATTCGCTTCTTTCTCCTTCAAAATATAAAACCGTATCCACCATATGCTCCAACACTCTCGGTCCTGCAACTACGCCTTCTTTGGTAACATGCCCCACTATGAAGACCGTGATATCCAATCCTTTGGCAATCTGCATAAGAACATTTGTGGATTCTCTTACCTGGCCCACGCTGCCCGGGGCTGAATCGCAGTTTTCACAGTACATGGTCTGTATTGAATCAATTATTACAACATCCGGCTGGGCCGCCCTTATATTGGAATCAATTATTGAAAGATTGGTCTCACATAAAATATAAAAATTATCGGAAATATCTCCTATGCGTTCTGAACGCATCTTAATCTGTCTCAGGGACTCTTCTCCCGATATGTATAACACCTTCCGTTTGGCTGCCAGATTACGGCACACCTGAAGTAGTATGGTGGATTTACCTATACCCGGATCTCCTCCTACCAGTACCATCGAACCGGCTACAATGCCTCCTCCAAGTACCCTGTCCAATTCGTTAAATCCGGAAGAATATCTGTTTTCCGCTGCCGTATCCACTTCCGAAAGTCTGACCGGTTTCACATTCCTGTTATCTGAAGTTATTCTTCCCTGGGGTGTCTTAACAACCGGTTCTTCCACAAAGGAATTCCATTCCTTACATCCCGGACACTGTCCCATCCATTTGGAAGACTCATATCCGCACTCCTTGCAGAAAAACGACGTACTTCTAGCTTTTGCCATATATTCCTCTTTCAAATCATAACAGGCCGTGACCATGCACAGCCCGTATAAATTACATCTTAACTATTCTGATATCTGCGGGGTGATTACCCAATTCTACACTGATGCTTAACTTACCGCTTATATTGGTCTTCATGCTTCCGATGGTAACTCCGTCCACATATACCTTGTATTCCGTAGAAGGTTCCAATTCCAGAGTAATCTGGGAATCGCTATTGCCTTCAACGGACATTGTGACAACGCCGTCTTCCATCTTATAATTATGAACTGCTGTTCCCGGTACTGACTCATATACGAACATACCATTACGCTCAAGCTTGGTAATCTCATTATAGGTCTTAACCTTGTAAATATCCCCGTTGTACTCCACGTTGTCTAATTTGGTCTTAACATCCAGAAGATAATTGCCAAAACTTATTGTCTGGTTATCTTCAATACGGATTAATCCCTCTATTACAGCCATTTCCGTTCCTCCTGTTTTTCAAAAAATGAAAAAGTAATTTGTAGATTAATTATAATATATTTTGTATTTTATTGCCACATTATTTTGTTGAAAAAACAAGTTTTTTATCTTCTTTTGGGTCTTTTGAGGAAACCGGGTTTTCCGGGGTGTTTTCCGGGATGTCTTCACAGGATACGATTACACTGTCACCCTGTTTTATTTTGCCTTCCAGTATCTCTTCTGCCAGTTTATCCTCTATACGGTTCTGTATGGCACGTTTTAACGGTCTGGCACCATACTTCTCATCAAAGCCCTTCGCAACAATATACTCCTTGGCATCCTCAGTAAGCTCCAAAGACAGGTTAAGCTGTTCCTTAAGTCTTTTATTGATGGAATTCAGCATAATATTAACAATCTGAAGTGTTTCTTTTTTGCCAAGCATATGGAAGACGATCATCTCATCTATCCTGTTGAGAAATTCCGGTTTGAACAGACGCTTAACCTCATCCATTACCTTGGCCTTCATATTCTTATAATCAGAGTCCGGATCCGTAGAGGTATTAAAGCCCAGGTTCTTTGGGGATACAATATTTTCTGCCCCGGCATTGCTGGTCATGATAATAATAGTGTTTTTGAAGTCAACCTTTCTTCCTGTTGAATCCGTAACCATACCATCGTCCAGTATCTGAAGGAGAATATTGAATACATCAGGATGGGCTTTTTCTATTTCATCAAAGAGAATTACCGAATAAGGGTGGCGGCGTACTTTTTCGCTTAACTGTCCTCCCTCTTCGTAGCCTACATATCCCGGAGGTGAGCCTATCATTTTAGACACGCTGTGTTTCTCCATATATTCTGACATATCCACTCTTATTAGTGAACTTTCGTTGCCAAACAGGGCTTCTGCCAGGGTCTTGGACAATTCTGTCTTACCTACTCCGGTGGGCCCCAGGAAAAGAAACGAACCTATAGGTCGCTTCGGATCTTTTAAGCCCACTCTTCCCCGTCGTATTGCCTTGGCTACGGCCGTAACGGCCTCATCCTGTCCTACAACCCTCTCATGAAGTACAGTCTCAAGGTTAATAAGCCTTTCAGACTCCTCCATGGCAAGTTTTTTAACGGGAATTTTGGTCCAGTCTGAAACAACTGAAGCTATTTCTTCCTCACCTACCGTAAGATTTCTGTTATCCTTGGTCTGCTGCCATTTAGCTTTAAGCTTTTCCAGCTCATCAACCTTTTTAAGTCTTTCGTTTTTAATTTCCCCGGCTTTTTCATATGCCTCCACCTTGATAGCCTCTTCTTTGGCATTTTCCAATTCGGCTATTTCTTCTTCAAGTACGGTTATTTCCTTAGGTTTAACATATGCCCCCAGCCTTATTTTGGAAGAAGCCTCATCAATAAGGTCTATTGCTTTATCAGGAAGGAACCTGTCATTAATGTATCTTTTGGAAAGTTTCACTGCACTTACAAGAGCTTCGTCCGTAATTACAACGGAATGGTGGTTTTCATATGCCTTGCGCAGTCCTTTAAGAATCTCCACTGCCTCTTCCTCTGAGGGTTCATCTACATTAACGGGCTGAAAACGCCTCTCCAGAGCAGCATCCTTCTCAATATACTTGCGGTATTCATTAAGGGTGGTGGCACCTATTATCTGCACCTCTCCTCTTGCAAGGGATGGTTTTAAAATATTGGAAGCGTCTATGGCGCCTTCTGCCCCACCTGCTCCGATAATTGTATGAAGCTCATCAATAAATAATATTACATTTCCGGAGCTTCGCACCTCACTGATAATTTTCTTAATTCTTTCTTCGAACTCTCCCCTGTATTTTGAACCGGCAATAATTCCCGATAAATCCAGGGTAAGGAGCCTTTTGTCCTTAATAGTATCCGGAACATTTCCCTCGACA
>JBJEND010000252.1:0-5668 GCA_051880015.1 Butyrivibrio sp.
ATATGAAATATGTCATTATTTGCAGAAATATTTGCTAATGCGATAATTTCCGCAATATCAGCGGACTGTCTGCCGATGCGTTCCATATCCGTAACCATTTTAAGAGCAGAAGATATGGTACGCAAATCTTTTGCAACAGGCTGTTGCTGAAGTAAAAGCTTCATGCACCTTGCCTCTATTTCCCTTTCCTTCTCATCTATCTGTTCGGACAGTTTGGGAACCTCATAAGCTAATTTTGAATTGCCCTTTGTGAGAGCCTCTGACGACATGGAAATTGCATTTTCACAAAGGGAACCCATAATAATAAGTTCTTTATTAAGTCTGTTAAGCTGCTCGTCGAATTGTAATCTCATCAACCAAACCTCCCTGTGATATAATCTTCTGTTTTCTTCTCCTTAGGCATGGAAAATAACTGTTCCGTTTCCCCAAATTCAATAACTTCTCCAAGGAGAAAGAATGCTGTTTTATCCGAAATACGCACCGCCTGCTGCATATTATGGGTAACTATCACAATGGCATATTTCTTCTTTAATTCAATGGCCAGTTCTTCTATTTTAGCTGTAGAAATAGGATCAAGGGCACTGGTAGGTTCATCCATAAGAAGCACCTCCGGTTCCACCGCCAATGCTCTTGCGATACAAAGTCTCTGCTGCTGTCCGCCGGATATTCCAAGGGCCGATTTTTTAAGGCGGTCCTTCACCTCATCCCAGATTGCCGCATCCCTTAAGGAACGCTCCACAATATCATCCAGCTTTGCTTTTGAGCGGATTCCGTGTGTCCTTGGCCCAAAGGCAATATTGTCATATATACTCATGGGAAATGGGTTAGGCTTCTGAAATACCATTCCCACTCTTTTTCTAAGTATATTTACATCCATTTTACCATATATATCTTCATTATCTAACAGTACTTTACCTGTTATCCCACAGCCTTCTACCAAATCATTCATTCTGTTTAAGGACTTCAGCAAAGTAGATTTACCGCATCCGGATGGACCGATGAATGCGGTTATTTCATTATTTTCAATATCAAGATTTATGGACTTAAGGGCATGAAATGAGCCGTAATATAAGTCCAGATTCTGAATGGATATTTTACTCATTTTTCTTTTTTCCCTCCTAATCTGTTGGCAATAAGTCCCGAAAGTGCATTAATGGCTATTACAACCACCAAAAGCACCACTGCGGTGGCATAGGTCTGATCTATAAAAAGTCCTTCTCCGGAAATAACATACATATGCACGGATAAGGTTCTGGCAGAGGCAAATATACTCGTGGCCACCTCTGCAACCGTTCCGGCAGTGAAAATCAGTGCCGCACTCTCTCCCACAATTCTTCCTATGCCTAACACGATTCCTGACATGATTCCCGGAACTGCAGTGGGCAATATAACGCTGAAAAGAGTTCTTAATTTTCCTGCTCCCAGTCCGAAGCTTCCCTCCCTGTAACTGTCAGGAACGGCCAGAAGAGCTTCTTCAGTGGTTCGCATAATCAACGGCAGTACCATAATTGCCAGGGTCAGAGCACCTGACAGAAGGGACCTGCCCATTCCCAGATATGTGACAAACATAAGGTTACCAAATAATCCGTATACAATAGAAGGGATTCCTGACAAAGTCTCGGCAGTCAGACGTATGGCTCCTACCAGTTTGTTGCCTCTTCCCGCATATTCCGTAAGGTACACTGCTGCCCCTATTCCCACGGGAACAGCTATTAAAAGAGTAAAAACTATAATTATAAGTGTATTAATCAGTGCAGGCATCAGAGATACATTTTCCGAATTATATTTCCATTCAAACAAATCCGGTTTAAGAAAGGGTATGCCCTTTACAAGTATATATATTATTACAAATGCCAGTGCCAGCATTGTTGCCAGCGCAGACAGGCACACTGCCATAAACAGGATTAGTGAACCGGGTCTGTGCCTGTATTGTCTTAATTTGTCCTTGAAGGTAGTCATATTTACATATTTCATTTAGTGCTCCTCCTTTTTATCAGAGAAAAGGACAGATTAATTATCAGTATAAATACGAAAAGTACTACAGCCGTTCCTATAAGAGCCTCTCTGTGTAAATCGGTGGAATATCCCATTTCGAGAACAATATTGGTGGTTAGGGTTCTTACTCCGTCTGTAAGTGACTTAGGTATAATTGCCTGATTTCCCGCTACCATAATTACTGCCATGGTCTCACCGATAGCCCTTCCCACTCCCAGCACCACTCCGGCAAACATTCCGCTTTGGGCTGCCGGAAGAACTGCCCGGAACACACTTATTTCGTGGGTGGCCCCCAGTGCCAGAGCACCTTCATAATAGCTTTGAGGTACCGCCCGTATGGACGACTCCGCAACATTAATAATAGTAGGCAGTATCATAAGTCCCAGAAGAATAGAGGCGGTAAGCACACTCATGCCCCTGCCTCCTATGTAATTTCTTACAAAAGGTACTAATACTACCAGGCCGAAAAATCCATATACAACTGAAGGTATGCCGGCCATAAGCCCTACTGCCGGCTTCATTATTTTGTATATCCATTCAGGACAAAACTTTGCCATAAATACTGATGTAAGAAGTCCGATTGGTACTCCTATAATAAGTGCTCCTGCAGTAACATATATACTGCCTATAATCATAGGCAGTATACCGTATATGTCATTACCCGGTCTCCATACTTTTCCCGAAAGGAATTTAAAAACTCCGATTTTGCTGATGGCGGGTACTCCGTTTGCAAATAAAAAAACACATATCAGCAATACTGCTATGATGGACACACAGGCAGTAAGCAGAAAAACCACTTTCATTGCCGATTCCTTAAATTTATTCATGGATAATCTCCTCAAAAACAGGGGCTGCGGCATAAGCCGCCCCCCTTATTTTTTACTGTGTTACAACTTCACTCCATACAGTAAGCTCACCCATAAAGATTTTGCCTACCTGTTCACTGGTTAAGTCCTCTACAATGCTGTCGTTGTTCACAATAACCGCTATACCATCCATTGCTATTACTGTGGACTTAAGTCCTTTTTCAATTTCTGAATCCTTAAGGTCTCTTGATGCCATTCCTATGTCGCTTATTCCTTCAATGGCATCTGTCATTCCTGTTGAAGAATCACTCTGGGTAATCTCAATTTTGACATCTGAGTTCACAGCCGCATATGCTTCTGATAATTTCTCCATTACCGGGGTAACTGAGCTTGAACCTGAAATTTTAACCTTGCCGCTTGCATTGGATTTTTCATAAGCAGGTGCATCTGATACAGCAATATATCCGTTATCCTCGATAACCTTCTGTCCGTCTGAGCTCATAATGTAGTTAATGAAATCCTGTGCTGCTTCACTTACTTCTTCTGTTGTTGCTATGTTGAACGGTCTTGCAATTTTGTATTTATCGCTCTTAATGTTATCTACAGTAGCCTCAACTCCGTCAATCTTTACTGCTTTGACAGTATCATTAAGTGAACCCAGGGAAATATATCCTATTGAGTACATATCACCTGCTACAGTTGTCATCATAACAGATGTTTTATCAGTAATAACTGCCTTATCTGTAGTGTGGTCAATTTTTTCTCCTGCATCATTTTTCTGTTCAATTCCAAAAAGTTCAATAAATGCTCCTCTTGTTCCTGAACCCTCTTCTCTTGAAATTACTCCAATCTCCTTGGCAGTATCAAACGTTGCTGCCGTTTTCTTCTGGCATCCTGCCATAACTCCCAGCACCATAACTGCTGCAAGTGCTGCCGTAAAAATACTTTTCTTTTTCATCTTTGCATTCTCCTTTTGCAATTATCTTTTTCTTAATCAAATCTCTCGATTACAGATTTAATCTTACTAAGGAAAAGTAAGATGCAATATCGCAGTAATGTAAAGTTTATGTAAAGTCTGGCAAAATTGCACAAAAATACCCCAACGCTATATCACGCTTAAGGTGTATATCATTGGGGCGTAGGTGTTATTTAACGTACCGTTCTATATTATTTCTTGTAAATTCATATTTCTCTGATTCAATCTGTGGATACTTGCTTAAGATTTCATCATATTCTTCTTTGCTGATTTCATTTATGTAATGGCCGTCTTTAAAGTCGGTATAATAACGCATCGTACCATATACTTCATTGGCAAGAGCTATATGCTCTTCTGTATACCCTTCTTTAGTAAATCCTGTAAATCTGCTAAGACTCGGCGAAGATGCACCACTGGAGCCATGCATTGTTCCATCCTTGTACAGAGGTATCATACCCCGGAACGGATAATCATAACGATATACTATACCATCTATAACTGAGAAAATAGACCACCGCCCTATCGGGCTGTCTACACATACCTCAAAGCTTCCGTCACCATCCAGATCCTGATAGTAGAACATAGTATTTTTCGAAACACTGAATCGTGATACCTGGGAAAGAGTTATAAAACTTCCTGTTTCCACATCCATAAATTCTGCCTTGTCTAACAGGACTTTCTGCATTAAATTAAGCTCCTCATCAGGGATACCTGTTTCTGTTTCTGTTTCTGTCTCTGCTTCTGTCTCTGTTTCTATTTCAGAGGGCTCAGTTGCCTCACTGGTCTGGGCAGCACTTGCAGACGTATGTTCCTCGGTAGTGCGTTCCACGGTGGTGGTTTCCTGATTTAATGCTCCTTGGGTTGTTTCCGGATCATTATTAGTTGTAATAATTCTCGTGCAGCCGCATAGCAGCAGCGCCGCCAATAAAAGTGTAAGTATTTTTTTCATATAATACCTCCTGTCGTCATTGCATTATATATTATTGTTGCATAGTTTCTTCTCTCGTCATAGTTTAATTTTTTTGGATCTTCAATTTCCCTTAAAAAAACATCGCACGCTTCAGTGTAACTGGTTGTTGCTTTAACAGCATTCCATGCATTAACATAATAAAGGTCACTAAAATTTGTTGTCATTTCCTTCCTAAAATAGGCTAATTGTGCATTTATATCACTAACATCCAGCCCCATGGTATTTGCCATATTTTTCAGTTCCTGTTTCCTTGTTGAATTTGTCCACTGTATGATGCCGTATCCTTTGCCATCTTCAGTATTATACACATAATCTGTATCATGGTCACTTTCCATTCCTTCTAAATTATCCGAAGAATATCCACTCTCAGCATGAATATTGGCCATAACTCCCACAATCTGATTTCCTGTTAAACCCATACTTTTATCCAAGAAAGTCCAAATTAATGCAAAGTTCTTTTTTTCAATTGCATCCAATGAAAATTGGGCATTAGATGCAATTGAATTTAAACTAGTACTGTTATATATTGATGTATATTTAGAATATACTTCATTTATCTTAGCCGCAACATTTTCCGTTAATGAACCTGTTGTAGCCATTCCATAAACCCTTTGGAAATACCTAATAGACTGTCGCATATCATCAGATACATATCCTGAATTTGGCCCATCGTAAAAACCAAGTGTCCTTAAGTTATTCTGTGCAGTAACTATTTCTGAATATGAAACTGAAAAGGTGGTTGATGCGCTTTTAACAGTTACGACTCCGTCACCATATGCTTCATCGGAAAGATTCAAAATACCTGCTGTATCATCTGCTAAATCCTAGCTTACATCATTTGCTTTGTTACTTGTAAGAGTATTGATAGGGGCTGTAAAAAAACTACCCTAATAAAAAATCGCTATGGGCTCGCGCCCATAG
>JBJEND010000253.1:0-5661 GCA_051880015.1 Butyrivibrio sp.
CAGGTGGTGTGGAAGGACGGATAATCAACT
This sequence comes from Butyrivibrio sp., assembly GCA_051880015.1. GTDB lineage: Bacteria > Bacillota > Clostridia > Lachnospirales > Lachnospiraceae > Eshraghiella. Next base: position 31 of record JBJEND010000253.1, read on the forward strand.
AATGATTATCCTCCTATCCGATTTTTTTATTGCTTTTTGATTAATAACAAGTTAAAATATACTCTGTGTAAAAATAAGTAAAGGATTAGCATTTAATGAAGATTTTATTTGTGTCCCTTGGTTGTGACAAGAATCTTGTGGATTCTGAAATGATGATGGGACTGCTGCAAAAAAGAGGTTATGAATTTACCGATGATGAGACATTGGCAGATGTAATTGTAATTAATACCTGCGGATTTATTAATGATGCCAAGGAAGAGAGTATCAATACGATTATCGCCATGGCAGAGTATAAGAAACAGAATCTTAAGGCATTGGTGGTAACAGGATGTCTTGCTGAACGATACAAGAATGAAATATTGGATGAATTACCGGAAATAGATGCGGTAGTGGGAACCAGTGCGTTTGATAAAATATGCGACGTAATAGATGACGTTCTGGCAGATAAGAAACATAATGAATTTGAAGACATTAACAGGCTGTGCCGACCTGCGTCAGAACGTATAATTACCACCGGAGGGTATTACTCCTATCTTAAGATTGCAGAAGGCTGTGACAAACATTGTACCTACTGCAGCATACCTTCTATAAGGGGAAGCTACAGAAGTGTTCCCATGGAGGATTTGGTGTCAGAGGCAGAGTATCTGGCAGGCAGAGGAATTAAGGAATTGATTCTGGTAGCCCAGGAGACTTCTCTTTACGGAACCGATTTATACGGAGAGAAGAAACTTCCCGAATTACTTAAAAGGCTCTGCAAAATTTCCGGAATTGAGTGGATAAGACTGTTGTACTGCTATCCGGAGGAGATTACAGACGAGCTTATTAATATAATTAAAACAGAACCTAAGGTATGTAATTATATAGATATGCCCATACAGCATGCTTCAGATAATATATTAAAACGAATGGGCAGAAGAACCGATGAAAACGCCCTAAGAAACATTATCGGAAAGCTTCGCAGGGAAATACCCGATATCTGCATCCGTACTACACTCATAACGGGATTTCCGGGAGAAACTGATAAAGACCATGAAGTCCTCATGAATTTTGTGGATGAAATGGAATTTGACAGACTGGGAGTATTTACCTATTCCCGGGAAGAGGATACCCCTGCTGCCGGCTTTGACAACCAGGTTGACGAGGAGGTAAAACTCACCAGAAAGGATGAGTTAATGGAACTCCAGCAGGAAATTTCCTGTGAAAAGGGAGAAAGACTGGTGGGGCGTACTCTGGAAGTTATAATAGAAGGAAAAGCCGTGGACGAGGATGTATATGTGGGCAGGACATATATGGATGCTCCGGGAGTGGACGGATATATTTTTATTAACAGTGAGGAAGAACTGATGAGCGGTGATTTTGCCCGGGTGAAAGTAACCAAGTCACTGGAATATGATTTGATAGGAGAGCTGTGTTAATGAATTTACCAAATAAACTTACTTTATTCAGAATAATACTCATACCGTTTTTCGTGTTTTTTCTGCTGACGGATATTGTTCCGGGAAGCAGATATATGGCATTGGGTATTTTTGCTGTTGCCAGCCTTACGGATTTACTGGATGGTAAAATAGCCAGAAAGTATAATCTGGTGACTAATTTCGGTAAATTTATGGATCCCATTGCAGACAAGCTTCTGGTAGCTTCGGCGTTAATTGCATTTGTGCAGTTGAAACTCATGCCGGCATGGATTGTTATAGTTCTTATAGCCAGAGAATTTGTGGTAAGCGGTTTCAGGCTTGTGGCAAGCGATGCAGGAATCGTTCTTGCAGCAGGATGGAGCGGCAAATTTAAAACTGCCACACAGATGATTATGTGCTGTTTTCTTATAGTGAACCTTGGAGAAAAATTCTTTGCCTTATATGTTGTTGAACAGGTATTAATATACCTTTCTCTGGTACTTTCCATTGTGTCCATGGTGGAATACCTTGTAAAAAACCGTAAGGTGATTTCTGATATGTAGATTGAAAGAGGCTTACAATGACTGTTGAACTGATTTGTGTAGGAACCGAGATACTTTTGGGAGATATAGTTAATACCAATGCCGCTTTTTTATCAAAGGAACTGGCAGCTTTGGGAGTTAATGTGTATCTGCAGACAGTTGTGGGAGATAACGATACCAGGCTTTCAGAAATTTTCAGTGAAGCATGGAAACGCTCGGATATGGTTATTCTGGGAGGGGGACTTGGCCCCACAGAAGATGATTTAACCAAAGAAACGGTGTGCAATGTACTTGGACTTAAACTGACAGAGGATGTCAGGGCAAGGGAAAATATTGAAAAGGTGCTTAAAGGGCTGGGATATACTCCCTCCCCCAATAATTATAAACAGGCACTGGTACCGGAAAATTCCATAGTCATGTATAATGACAACGGAACCGCACCGGGATTAATCATAGAAAAAGACGGACATACCGCAGTTTTGCTTCCCGGGCCCCCGGGCGAGCTAAAACCTATGTTTACCGGTTATGTTGCGCCGTATATACGCTCCCGGACCAAGGATATACTGGTATCATCAGTAATCAAAGAATGCGGCATAGGAGAAAGTCTTCTGGAAACAGAGCTTCTTGATATAATAGACAGCCAGACCAATCCTACGGTTGCTACATATGCCAAGACCGGTTTCTGTGAAATCAGGATAACCGCCAAGGCAGCAGGGCAGGAAGAGGCAGAAGCTCTTATTAAGCCTGTAAGAGAAGAAATACTTAAGCGTCTCCAAAAGAGCTTTTTTGCAGTGGATTCTGATGATGAAATAGAAGATGCGGTTGTTAAGCTTCTGAAAGAGAAAAAATTAGTACTCTCCATGGCAGAGTCATGTACGGGAGGCATGGCCGCTTCCAGAATAGTGAATGTAAGCGGTGCTTCCATGGTATTTAAGCAAAGCTTTATTACCTATTGTGACAGTGCCAAAAGAGATTTACTGGGAGTGAAAGAATCAACCCTTAACCGATATACGGCGGTAAGCAGTGAATGTGCCGGGGAAATGGCGAGAGGATGTAAGGAAAGGACAGGCAGTGATATTGCCGTAGCCATTACGGGATATGCCGGACCGGAAGACTCACCCAAAGAACCTAAAGGGCTGGTGTATATTGCCTGTGCATACAAAGATGCCATAGATGTGAGAGAATTCCGCTTTAGCGGAACCCGGAGTAAAATCCGGGAAAACGCAACCGTAAGGGCACTTAATCTGGTTCTCGAAACATTAAAATAAATACTAAACGTAAGGGGAATAGTTATGGAAAAGAAACCGTTTGTAACCAAAGAGAAAATCGAAGAAATTGTAAAACAGTATCCGACTCCTTTTCATATATACGATGAAAAGGGAATAAGAGAAAATGCGGCAAGAGTTAAGCAGGCATTTTCATGGAATCCGGGATTTAAGGAATATTTTGCCGTAAAAGCAACGCCCAATCCTTTTTTGATCAATATTTTAAGAGAATACGGCTGCGGAGTAGACTGCTCCTCCATGACAGAGCTTATGCTGTCCAAGGCAATAGGATGTCAGGGAAGTGACATTATGTTTTCGTCCAATGATACGCCGCCGGAAGAATTTGTATTTGCCAAAGAGATAGGAGCTACCATTAATCTGGATGACTTTACACATATTGAAATCCTTGACAAGCTTGTGGGAATTCCGGAGACAATAAGCTGCCGTTTTAATCCGGGAGGATATTTTAAAATTGCCAATTCCATTATGGACAATCCGGGAGATGCCAAATACGGCTTTACCAAAGAACAGCTTATAGAGGGATTTAAGATACTTAAGGCAAAGGGAGCCAAAAATTTCGGAATACATGCTTTCCTTGCAAGTAATACCGTGACCAATGATTATTATCCTGAACTTGCAAAGATACTTTTTGAACTTGCAGTTGAGGTGCGCAATTTAACAGGCTGCCATATATCATTCATTAACCTTTCAGGCGGAGTGGGAATTCCCTACAAGCCGGATGCAACGCCAAATGATATTCTGGAAATAGGTGAAGGCGTTCACAGGGTATATGATGAGGTGCTGGTTCCTAACGGAATGGGTGACGTGGCAATATATACCGAAATGGGAAGATTTATGATGGGACCCTATGGTGCACTGGTAACCAGGGCAACCCATGAGAAGCATACCTACAAAGAATATATAGGATGTGATGCCTGTGCGGTTAATCTGATGAGACCGGCCATGTATGGTGCATATCATCATATAACTGTACTGGGCAAGGAAAATGATCCCTGTGATTATATGTATGATGTAACAGGTTCACTTTGTGAGAATAATGATAAATTTGCAATTGACCGTAAACTGCCTAAAATTGATATGGGGGATTATCTCTATATACATGATACAGGCGCCCACGGTTTTGCAATGGGATATAATTACAACGGCAAGCTGCGTTCGGCAGAAATACTGCTCAGGGAAAACGGGGATTTTGAGCTTATAAGAAGAGCGGAAACCCCTAAGGATTATTTCAGAACATTTGACTGTTTTGATATACTCAAATCTATTCTTTAATAACAGAGGTAAAATAATATGGCGGAATTGTCATCTGCGGTTAATGAATTAATTAAAGGTAAAAGAGTATCTGAAAATCTTCCAGTGTACACAGGGGGACTTATGGCGCTGTATAACCGTATGGCACATCTGCGCCTTGCTCTTAACTATTATACATTTTCAGAAATATTTTTTGAATTAAGTCAGGAACAGAAATCAATAATCAGCGGTGAAACCGCCATAATGCAGCAGCTTATGAAAACGGCTGTCCTTTCCGGTGAAACTGACTATGAAGAAGCTGAGAGAACTGTAGTTAATCTGAGAAACGGCATAATCGGTAAAATGGAGGTCCTTACTGCGTATACCGATAAAATCCAGTTGTATGAGTACATTCTGAACCGCGTGGAATTCAGGTTTAATTCTTCTGAATACAGTGGCGAATACTACCGTAACGGATTTGAAAAAGATATATATAATTATGTTATCAATGACAAGGACAATGCAGTTGTGAATATGAAGCTGTCCATGGTTATGGGAGAACTTCCTATGCGCCTGTCCCGCAATAAGTTTTTTGATATCCTTAAGGATTCCTTTTCGATTTACAAGGAGAATGAAAAAGGCTCCGTAAAGGATTTTGCGTACAGAATTAAAACTGCGGGAGGAATATGTACGCCTGCAGGCATGGAAGAGTATTTCCCGGTGCTTAACAGATATCTTAAGGATTTTGAAAGCGTGGATTATAATGATATCACCAAGGAACAGTTTGAGATGCTTAGGAGTGAAATGGATCTTGCCGGGGAACTTGCTACGGAATATGCAGATGCCTTTGTGCTTCTGACAGAAGTGATTAATGATATGTATTCCATTATTCTTTGCCGTAATGCGCTGTATGACACCAATGAGAAGGATAAGCTTCTAAGCATTATTTCCCAGTCCTTTGGCGTAGTGGAAGGGGAACTGGAACCTGACACGGAATGGGCATTGAAGTTTTCGGAGTTTGAAGGCCTGCAGGAAAAAATAGGCTCCATGATATTCACCCCTGAAAGCACCATGGAGGAAATTTACAATATTAATGAAAAAATGATTGGACATCTGGGTGCGGATAAGGATTTTAAGATTTTGTCCAAAATAAGCAGACTTCAGTCCACCAGTACCTTT
>JBJEND010000254.1:0-5659 GCA_051880015.1 Butyrivibrio sp.
TACCCTGTTTTCAACAGATTGAATAAACTCATCCGATGCCCTCTGTGTATATTCAATAACTCCATCCTGCTCGGTATAATTCACAACAGTCCGGCCTTCACTGTCAGTAACGGTAATATCCGGTTTCACCAGACAACTGCCCAAATCGTATGTAACATATTCCATCTTCACACCTGAAAGCTGTTCAGCCTTAATGTCCGTACTGCTGTCAGATGCCTGAATAACAGCCATATCTTCAGAAAGCTCAGTATTATTAACAATTACTTTATATCCATTGATTGTTTTAATGTGATATACCTCTGTTCCCAGACTATCCGTATCAAATACCAAATCTCTAATCTGCCAGTCATGGAAACCGAATTCATCATTATCGCCCTCCGGCTTCAGGGATACCGCAGCAACCCGTGTATCTCCGGCATATATGTCATATACCGGCATGGTTGTAGATGATTTACTGTTCTCACTGTAGGACATACTGCCCTCAAGGGTAGTTAAATACATTGCAAGCTGTTCCGGTGTATTATATTCGTCTACATTATCCACACCATATTCCGTAACATATTTAAGAACCGTATCATAATTCCACCCGGATACTATTTTCTCTGCCTCAATATCCGGATTGCCCGCCTCTTTGGCCTTATCATAGTCCGCCTGATATTTATCAAGGTTTTTCCAGACAGTAACTGCCAATACCGCTATAATAATGCCAAGGACAGTGGTATATAATAAAAGTGCCCATTTAAAAGAAAATTTTTTCATACAGTGCCTCCTATCTCACACATATTGCCGTAGGAATTCCTCTGGCACCGTAAATTGATGATATTTTATTCTGCACTTCTCCGTCATAATACAGGACGGTGGAACCGCCCCCGTCGAGATTGGCGGCATTAACAGCGCCGAAATCCAGCATTACGTTAATCAAATCATTCATGGATGCTCCCAGACTGTGGGTCTGTCTTCCGTCAATTACCAGTAAAAGTACAGCACCATCTGCTCTCTGTCCAATGGCAGTTCGGGGATTAAGTCCTCCTCCCATACCTGTAACCTCCAATGGCGTTCCGTTCACGATAAGGAACGGACCAAAGGATACTGCATCCCTGATTCCCCGCTCGATTGCTTCTTTTCCGGTCATGGTGCCTATTACAAATACATTATTGTTATCAAACCCTATTAAATTATAAGTCTCGTTAGGTCTGCCGTACTTCATCTCACCTTCTGAAAAAACAACACCGAGAGGAGTTCCTCCGTCACCTACTCCGCCTATATCTTCAAATCCTCCGGCATTGGTGGCAAGAACCGCTCCGTATTTTTCACATATAGCAGGAACATTGATTCCCGGCTCCCCTTTGTAATCTCCGGAAGTACCCACAAACACTCTGCCGGGATCCTCCACCACAATCATGGTTCCGGAATATGTGGAGCCTGAAACCTCATAGAACAGTATACCCTCCTTCTTAAGGTATGGCTCCCTGCCCTTTATCTCTATTTCTTCTGTATTATCTTCCTTATCTTTGAAATGTATAAGTGTGGTGTCCGTTATTTCATCCGTATCCGCCACCTTATTACGCTCCTCAATCTCGGCTATTTCTTCTTTGGTACATACCAGATTGGCCAGAAAACCTCCTGCACTGGATTCACGCACCGACAGCACAAATAAATCCTTTGCCACAGGAGACGGACCATGGGTGCATATCCACATGATAATATATATGCCTGCCACTGTCATGGCAAGAGTTACCCCTAACACGGCAAAAATTCGTCCGATGATTTTACGGATTTTATTTGTTTTTCTTTTTTTTCTTTTTACTAATCTGTCTGTCATAGTATCCCTCTCAATTTTAAAAACCGTAATTCTATACAGGAATTACGGTTTATGTCAATCGGCGTGACAGGATTCGAACCTGCGGCCTCTTCGTCCCGAACGAAGCGCTCTACCAAGCTGAGCCACACGCCGCTCAAGAAATTATTTTAAATATATTTAGCCTGAATGTCAATATATGTTTTTGTTTTTTTACATAACCATAGAAAAAAGACAGCACTGCTTATCAATGCTGTCTGTCATCCAAATCCACGTAATCTCTGTGATGTCCCACATATTTGTATGCAGGACGGATAATCTTGCCTCTGTTAACCAGTTCCTCCAGTCTGTGCGCGCTCCAGCCCGCAATTCTTGCAATGGCAAAAATAGGAGTGAACAGCTCGTCCGGAATACCCAGCATGGTGTATACGAAACCACTGTAAAAGTCTACGTTGGCACATATGGGCTTAAGTGTATTGCGTGACTGTAAAATAAGCTCCTTGGCGATTCTCTCTATTCTGTCCAGAAGTTCAAATTCCTTAATCAGTCCCTTTTCTTCCGAAAGCTTCTGTGCATAATGCTTAAGAATAACCTCTCTTGGGTCGGAAATGGTATATACTGCATGTCCGATACCATATATTAATCCCGCTTTATCAAAAACCTCTTTGTTAAGTATTTTCTTAAGATATTCCCTGAGTTCATCTTCATCTTCCCAGTTGGAAACATTGGCCATAATATCTTCAAACATCTTCTTAACCTTAAGGTTGGCACCACCGTGCTTAGGACCTTTAAGGGAAGCGATTGACGCCGCAACCGCTGAATAGGTGTCTGTTCCGGAAGAAGTTACAACATGAGTTGTAAAGGTAGAGTTATTACCGCCTCCGTGCTCTGCATGAAGAACAAGGGCAACATCCAGTACCTTGGCCTCCAGTTCAGTATATTTACCATCAGCCCTTAACATCCGCAGAATATTCTCTGCAGTGGAACACTTCGGGTCAGGATTACGTATAATCAGTACATCATCCTTCTTAAAGTGCATATATGACTGATATGCAAATACTGAAATAACAGGCATCTTAGCAATTAACTGTAAGGACTGGCGTAACACGTTGGATACGGAAATATCCTCAGCCTGTTCATCATATGAATAAAGTGTAACAATACTTTTCTCAAGGGCATTCATAATATTATCACTGGGAGCTTTCATAATAACATCCCGTACAAACTGTCCGGAAAGTTCCCTTATGTCCCCCAGAATATCTATAAACTGCCTTAACTGTTCCCTGGTGGGTAATGCACCGAAAAGCAGCAGATATGTGGCCTCCTCGAAAGCAAACCTCCTCTGGTCTCCCTTCTTAATAAGGTCATATACATTATATCCCTGAAAATAAAGTCTGCCGTCACACGGAACACGTTCTCCGTCCAATGTGTCAAAAGCAACCACATCGGATATTTCCGTAAGTCCGGTAAGAACGCCCTTTCCATTGCTGTCACGAAGGCCTCTCTTAACATCATATTCAATATATAAATTAGAATCGATTTCACCTGATGTCTTGCAGAATGTTACCAGTTGTTCAAACTGACTGTTAAGTTCCGGTTTCAATTCCATCATTTCTTTATTGTTCAACACTGTTTCACCTCTTAACCGGGCACACGCCATTTAATTAAAGTACATTCTACAACAAGATAATTAACTTTTCAATGCTTTTTTATACTTCTCCGAATCTGATTTTGATATACTCCATTATCACATCCACACATCTGTCCCTGCCTATTCTGTCGCTGTTTAGTGTCATATCGTAATTGACCGGATTGGTCCAGTATCCTCCGCCGGTGTAATAACTGTAGTAATCAGCTCTGTACTTATCCGTTGCTTCAATAAGTTTATGGGCCCGTGCTTCAGGAATATACATTTTGCCCATTACAGATTTTACGCAGGCGGCACGGGGCGCTTCAATATAAAGACTTATTACATTGTCAAAATCCCTGAGTACATAATCCGCACATTTTCCCACTATTATGCAGCTTTCCGTCCTTGACAGATTTCTTATTATTTCTGCCTGAATATTAAAAAGATTATCGTCGGAAATAAATTTTTTATCCTGGGGCTCAATAAGCTCACCCTTGGGTATTTTGTGCAGGAGCCGGGCTATCTTAATGCCCCGGAGTTTTTCATCAGTCTCTACAAACAGGCTCTCGTCAATTCCGCTTTCATCCGATGCCATTGTAAGAATCTGTCTTTCATAGCATGGTATTCCCAGCCGTTCTCCCAGCTTTGTACCGATTTCTTTTCCTCCGCTGCCGAAGCCTCTTGCAATGGTAATTACATAATTGTTCATAACAGGCACCACCTTCCGGTTTTATTCTGCATCTGCTTTTAATACGGCATTCAGCATTACCGTAGCTCCTTCTGTACAGTGTTCCGGCTTGGAATATTCCGGTTCACAATGGGAAAGTCCGTCCTTGGACTGGACAAAAATCATGGTGGTAGGAAGCATATATGCTGCAAACTGTGCATCATGACCGGCACCGGAATGAATGTACTGATGGCTTACTCCCAGCTCCTCGGCAGCTTCCTTTACATAGGATACCAGCTTTTTGTCCCAGTATACCGTATCCCTGTTCCATGCCTTTACAACCTCGCAGGTGCATCCTGCCCAGGTTTTGTCGGCACAGCTTTTAACAATTGCCAGTACCTTATCCAGAACCTCTGCATCCACATATCTGGCATCGAAGGAAAATTCAAAGAAATCCGGAACACAAGTGTGAACACACGGATGACATACAACCTCACCTGTTGTATATACAAGCTCAGGATATCCCAGCTTATCTATTTCTTCATGCAGATAACAGAGCGCCTGGGATGCTGCCAGAAAAGCATCCTTTCTTTTCGGCATGGGGAAGGTTCCTGCATGTGTTGTCTGTCCGTAGAATTTAAGCCTGTAATTAAACATTCCCAGCACGCAGTCAACAACACCGATGTCATTTCCTGCATCCTCCAGTATAGGCCCCTGCTCAATATGGGTTTCAAACATATACAGATATTTGTCCGGATTCAATCTGTATTTACGGTCACCCTTAAAGCCTGACTTATCCAGTGCTTCTCCAAAGGTACTCTTATTATCAAGAATGCTTTTTGAATTCATCATATCTTCATATTTGAATTTTGCCCTGATATCCTCAGGAAGATAATCATAACATACTATTCCCGAACACATCATGGCAGGAGGATAAAGTGAGCCCTCTTCGTTGGTCCATATCATTGCGGTAAGAGGATGTTTGTGGGGAATGTTGTTTTCTGCTACGGTTTCCAAAACCTCCATGGCAGACATTACTCCCAGAATACCATCATAATTACCTCCGTTTTTAACTGAATCACAGTGGGATGCCATAACTATTCTTTTGGCCTCCGGGTCACTTCCGGGTAAAGTGGCATAGATATCTGCAACATCATCTATCTCTATTACGGCTCCAATGGCTTCCATTCTTCTTATAAATTCCTTTCTGGCCATAATTGCCTCAGGAGAAAGGGAATACCTTGTAATTCCTCCATGTCCGGCATCACCGAATTTGCTCATTGTTGCAATTTTATCTTTCATTCTTTCAAGACTACATTTATACATAAATAACACATCCTTTCATACTCTTTTGCCTTTTGCTATGGCATTTACGGGACACACCACCCTGCACAACTGGCAGCCCACACATTTTCGGGCATCCATAACCGGTTTACCGTCTGCTCCTATCTGCAAAGCCTGATGACCTGCATCATAACAGGATAAATAACATCTTCCGCAGGAAACACATTCCTCCCGCAGGAATTTAGGGTATTCCACCGTCTTCCTGTCCAGATTCTCCGCC
>JBJEND010000255.1:0-5609 GCA_051880015.1 Butyrivibrio sp.
AAATCGGAAGTAAGCCATCAATACCCTCGATATCAACAAATGCGCCAAAATCAGTCATTCTGGCAACCCTGCCCTTAACTACAGTACCTACAGCATACTTATCCGCTACGGAAAGCCACGGATTCTCGCTGTCAAACTTAAGGCTTAATGCAACCTTATCTCCGTTAATCTCTTTAATAAACGCCTTAACGGTATCACCGGATTTGAATTTCTTCTTAGGATTCTCAACTCTTCCCCATGAAATCTCTGATACATGTAAGAGGCCGTCTACTCCGCCTAAATCAATGAAGGCACCGAAATCGGTAACATTCTTAACTGTTCCTTCAACTACCTGTCCTTCGGAAAGTCCTGCAAGTGCCTCTTCTTTCATTTTAGCTTTCTTAGCTGCTACAAGCTGCTTGCGGTCTCCTATAATTCTTCTCTTCTTAGGATTGAATTCAGTAATAACAAATTCGATTTCCTGATCTGCATATTTGGACAAATCCTTTTCGTATGTATCAGATACCAGGCTTGCAGGGATAAATACTTTGGTTTCCTCCACAAGAACGGTTAATCCTCCGTCAAGTACCTGTGAAACCTTAGCTGTAAGAACTTCCTTATTCTCGAAAGCTTCTTCAAGTCTCTTGTTACCTGCTTCGGCAGCAAGTCTCTTGTAGGAAAGAAGTACAGAACCTTCTCCGTCATTAACTTTAATAACTTTAGCTCTGATGGAATCTCCTTCCTTCACAACGGTTCTAAGGTCAATACCCGGCACACTGGAATATTCATTACGTGTAATGATACCATCAGCCTTATAATCAATATTAAGGACGATCTCATCTTCCTTAACCGCTATAACCCTGCCGTCAACAACCTCCCCGTTATGTATAGTTTTTAATGTTCCTTCTAACATCTGTTCAAAACTTAAATCTGACATCTCGTTTGAACCTCCTCAATAATATTCTTTGGGGTTGAAGCCCCGGCTGTTATACCGACTTTGTCTAATCCACAAAGCAGAGAATAATCCATATCGTCGGCAGTCTGAATAAAATATGTTCTGTTACATATTCTGCTGCATATATCATAGAGCTTCTGTGAATTGGAGCTTGTCCTGTCTCCGATTACAATCATGGCATCCACTCTGCCTGCAATAAACGCTGCCTCTTGCTGTCTCTCCTGGGTGGCATTACAAATAGTATTCAAAATATCACATCTATGATAACTGTTTTTTTCAAAAATTTCAACAATTTCTTGAAACTTCTTGTAATTATATGTTGTCTGACTGACAATACAAAGGTTTTTAGGTTCATTTCCCAGACTTTTCAGAAGTTTTTTGGCCTCACTTTCGTCTGCTATAACCTCACTGTTTCGGGGAGCGCAGCTTTTAATTCCCACAACCTCCGGATGGTTTTTGTCTCCGATAATAACTACAAAATCCCCTCTGTCATAAGCTTCCCGGACGATTTTATGAATCTTAAGGACAAAAGGACATGTTGCATCCACAAGCTCATGCCCTGCATTATGAACTGTGGTATATGTTTCCTCTGTAATTCCGTGGGCGCGTATTACAACCGTTCCGGAAGGATTTTCCAATAAATCATCTTCTGAAGCCAGCACTTTTACGCCTTTATTCTGAAGATCTTTTACCACCTCTTCATTATGAATTATGGGTCCATAGGTATATACATTGTCCTTTGAAACATTCTCATATACCATTTCTACTGCTCGCTTTACTCCAAAGCAGAAACCTGCTGTCTTTGCCAGAATAACCTCCATATGACCACCTGTTTTATATTTTTTTATTATATATATCTATTACTGCCCCGGTAACTTCTTCAATATTCATATATGAAGAATCCACAAGAACAGCGTCCTCTGCCTGCCTAAGGGGAGAAACCTCCCTGTGCATATCCCTGTAGTCCCTGTCGGCAATATCCCGCTTTATTTCCTCCAAATCAGCACTGATTCCTTTTTCTTTAAGTTCCAGGAATCGCCTGTCCGCTCTGGTTTCAACGCTGGCAGTAAGATATATTTTGCAGTCCGCATCCGGGAGTACGCAGGTTCCGATATCCCTTCCGTCCATAACCACATTGGAGTTTTGGGCTATCTTTCTCTGAAGTTCAACAAGTTTCTTACGCACAGCAGGATATACTGCTGTTTTGGAAGCAGTATTTCCCACCTCTTCCCTTCTGAGCCTTCCTGTAATATTTTCTCCATTGAGAATAACCTGCTGTTTATTATCCTCATATACTATATCAACTGAAACATCGGCACATGCCTTTTCAATCTCGTTTTCACTGTCTGTGTCTGTTCCGTTATCCAGAAAATATACCGCCATTGCCCTGTACATCGCCCCTGTGTCTACATATATAAATCCCAGTTTTGCGGCAATGTTTTTTGCTATGGTACTTTTGCCTGCTCCGGCAGGTCCGTCAATCGCTATACTGTGTGCCATATTAATCCTCCTTTACAGAATATCCTGCAAGGTATCCCGTGGACCATGCTATCTGCAGATTATATCCGCCTGTTACCGCATCCACATCCAGGATTTCCCCTGCAAAATATAAATTACTGACTAACCTTGACTCCATTGTACCCGGGTCAATTTCCTTAACATCTATTCCACCGTGGGTGATTATTGCTTCGTTAAATCCTCTCAGTCCCGTTAGTGTTACATCAAAGTTTTTGGTAAGAAAAACAAGTTTCTTACGTTCTTCCCTGCGTATATCATGTATTTTTTTATCGGGTGATATCCCGGAGCGCATGATTATAACCGGAATAAGGGACTTGGGAAATAATTTATCCAGTGAATTAGCAAAATTCTTATTTCTTACCTCCTCAAAGTCCTTAAGTATTCTCTCATCCAACTGTTCCTCAGAAAGGGCAGGCTTCAAATCAATTACCAGCCTAAGCTCTCTCTGTCTGATTATGTCCGTCACATAGCTGCTGGCACTTAAAACCGTGGGGCCGCTGACCCCGAAATGGGTAAACAAAAGTTCTCCGAAATCTTCATATATCATTTTGTCCCCATCATACAGTTTTACTCCTGCATTTTTCAGGCTCAGTCCCTGTAAATCCTTAACCCATTCTTCCCCGGCCGTAAAAGGAACAAGTGCCGGAACACATTTTGTAATCCTGTGTCCTGCTTTTTTTGCAAAGCCGTGTCCCGCCCCGGTTGAACCGGTGGAAGGATAAGAATATCCTCCCGTAGCCACAATAACGGCATCTCCCATAACCTTTTTGCCGGAAACTTCTATACCGGCCGCTTTATTATCCTCAATTAATATGTCCGTTACATTACTGTTAAGATGTATATTAACCCCGGCTTTTTTCATTGCCCTCTCCAGAGCATTGATTATATCATAGGATTTATCGGAAACAGGGAACACCCGGTTGCCCCGTTCTGTTTTTAGAGGACAGCCCTCTTCTTCAAAAAAATCCTGAACCATATTATTGTCAAATGTATATACTGCACTGTACATAAACTTACGGTTAGTGACAATTTTGTTAAACAATTCTTCCGTGTCACAGGCATTGGTTACATTGCATCTTCCCTTGCCGGTGATATATATTTTTTTGCCTAATTTTTCATTCTTCTCATAAATATCCACGGTGTGTCCGCATCGTGCCGCCGACACCGCTGCCATCATTCCTGCGGCTCCTCCACCGACTACAATAACTTTAGACATTATTTTTCCAAGCCTTTCAAATCTTTTAACAGATTATCTCCCAGATAATTTATCTCATCATTATTGGTGAGCTGGTAATCTTCCCATACTTCATTAAGTTTTTCCAGATTTCGTACCACCTTTTTGGAGTTCTGCACACTTAATGCCACAATAAGGGCATTAATAAGTGAAAGTGGTGCCACCAGAGAATCAACAACCGATGCCATATCACTTCTTGCAAATAAATTGCAGGAAGAATACAGGTTCATGGGGGAATGTATACTGTCGGTTAAAGCTATAACCTTGGCATTCCTGTTATTGGCAAATTCCATAGCCTTCAATGTTCTCATGGAATATCTGGGAAAGCTTATTCCGATAACCACATCATTTTCATTCAGATGTATCATCTGCTCAAAAATCTCACTGGAGCTTGTGGTAGTCACCGGCACAACATTATCCACTATCATTCTTAAATAAAAGCCTAAAAATTCTGCCAGGGGTGCCGAGCTTCTTACTCCCACTATATATACCTTTTCGGCTTTTGAAATTGTATCCACAGCAGCATTAAAAGCATCTCCGTCCAGTTCCTTCATGGTTGAAAGGATTTTTTGTGCATCGCCTTTGAGTACATTTTCAATTATTTTGGAACTGCTCATATTGCTTTCTATATCTATTCTGTCCACGGATTTTAATCTGGTTCTTACACTTTTGGCCAATGCCTGCTGAAATTCCGGGAATCCTTCATATCCCATTGCAGAAGCAAATCTAACAACCGTGGATTCGCTTACATCTATGGCATTTCCTATTCCGGCCGCAGTCAAAAAGGCGGCCTCATCCAGATTTTCTATTATATAGTGTGCAATTTTTTTCCTGCTTTTACTTAAATTGGGAATTGATTCTTTAATCTGTTCTAATACGTCACAATGCATAGGAGTTCTCTCTTCTAAAAAAGGGACAGACGCAAAGGTCTGCCCCCTGTTATTATTATAATACTTTATACAGGATAAGAACCATCCTTGGCTATTGAAGGGTCTATCTTATTCTGCTGTGCCTCTCTGTATTTGAAAAAGTCTGTTGCAACCTGTGGGAACAATGCATAGGACAAAACATCTTCGTCCTGCTGTTTCCACTGCTTCATCTCTTCTTCCAGCTTATCCAGCTCAGGTTCCAGCGTATCTGCAAAACGACAGGTAATTGGCTCCTCTCCCGTCATCTCAATGGCTTTCTTCTGAACCTCAGGATTAAACGGCTTAACGGTCTTACCATATTTACCAAGTAACAAATCCTTGGATTCCTTGGTAAGGCTCTTGTATCTTTCACCGAGAACTACATTAAGAACTGCCTGTGTACCAACAATCTGGCTTGAAGGAGTAACCAAAGGCGGTTCGCCGAAATCCTTACGTACTCGCGGAACCTCTTCAAGCACTTCGTTATATTTGTCCTCAGCCTTCATTTCTTTTAATTGGGATACAAGGTTACTAAGCATTCCACCCGGCACCTGATATAAAAGTGTCTTAATATTAACGCCCATGACCTTGGGATCAAGGAGTCCTGATTTTAACCATTCTTCTCTCATCGGTCTGAAATAATCTGCAATCTCTGCAAGAAGATTCTGATCGAAATGAGGATCATAAGGTGTTCCCTCAAATGCCTTTGCCATAACTTCCGTAGCCGGCTGGCTGGTTCCTAACGCCAATGGTGACATGGCTGTGTCAATTATATCGCAGCCTGCTTCAACTGCCTTCATGCAGGTCATTGAAGCAACACCTGAGGTATAATGTGTATGAAGTTCAATAGGAAGCTTGGAGCCTTCCTTAAGAGCCTGAACCAGTTCAACAGCCTGATTAGGAAGCAGCAAGCCTGCCATATCCTTGATACAGATTGAATCTGCACCCATTTCTTCAATCTCTTTGGCAATGTTTTTCCAATAATCAAGGGTATACGCATCTCCCAGTGTATATG
>JBJEND010000256.1:0-5584 GCA_051880015.1 Butyrivibrio sp.
GACAAAGGTTACATTTTCCCCATATTCCGTTCCCGTAATCATGGCATTTTCTTCTGCCGCAAGTCTCTGAAGCCTGCTTATACAGGAATAATCCGATATAACCGTATATTCTTCTCCATCCGTAATCATTGCCACACTGCTGTCGGAAACGGCATCCTTTGCCGCTTTGGTATAAGCCCTTACCAGGCCTCCCGTTCCCAAAAGTGTTCCGCCGAAATATCTTGTTACTATAACAAGGCAGTTGTAAAGTCCTGCTCCGAGAATAACTTCCAGAATGGGTTTTCCTGCGGTTCCCGAGGGCTCTCCGTCATCACTGCATCTTGTTGTCTCCATATTTTTACCTATGACAAAAGCGTAGCAGTTATGCCTGGCATCCCAGTATTTTTTTCTGGCGGCTTCTATATATGCGTTGGCCTCGTCTTCATTTTCTATGGGATAAACCTGTGCAATAAAGCGGGATTTTTTCTCCTCGTATACACCGTTTCCACCTTTTTTTACAATAATATTCCCCGCCATAATATTCCACCGTCTCTCCTGAAATTGAATTCTTTCTGCCATTATAGCATTTTTTTCTTTTATTTGTTAATACTTTTTGGTATACTTAACAGGATATAATATATTTTTGAAAAGAGGCAGGGTACAGTTTATGAATTACAGCAGCGAAAGCATTATAGCAAAACAGAAATCCCTCGCATCACACAAAAAGCGAATGGGAACCAAGATTTTAACATATATGTTCCGTTTTTTTATAATATTATGTATTTTCGGCGGAGTAAGTGTAATTTGCATGGGTGCCGGTTCTGTTAAAGCCATTATAGAAACCGCTCCCGAAATCACTCTCAATGATGTGACACCATCCCAGTATAAAACCACCATTTATGACTGTAACGGTATAGCGGTTGAGACTCTGGTAGCTTCAGGTGCCAACAGAATTTATGTTACAATCAACGAAATTCCGGAGCATATGAAAAATGCCTTTATCGCCATTGAGGATGAACATTTTTATGAGCACAACGGTATAGATGCCAAGGGTATCATAAGGGCAGCCTATATTGGAGTTACCAATAATTTCCGGTTTACCCAGGGAGCCAGCACTATCACCCAGCAGCTCATTAAAAATAATGTTTTTTCCGTAGAGAACGAAAAGGGTAACAGCGACAGAATCAGGCGTAAGATTCAGGAACAGTATCTTGCCCTCAAGCTTGAGGAAGAGGTCAATGATAAGGATATTATTCTTGAAAATTACCTGAATACCATTAATTTAAGTAATAATAATCTGGGGGTTCAGTCTGCTTCGATTAACTACTTCAATAAGGACGTCTCTGAGCTCACTCTGTCAGAATGTGCGGTTATTGCAGCTACCACCAGCAATCCCTACAGGTATGACCCCATCCGCAGGCCGGAGAATAATGCCATAAGGCGTAAGCTTGTTCTGGATAAAATGCTTGAGCAGGGTATGATTACACAAATGGAATATGATGAGGCACTTGCAGATAATGTATATGACCGTATTATGAATAATAACATTTCTTCTGAATCCAATGCCTACTCTTATTACAATGATGCCCTTGTACAGCAGATTATGGAAGATTTAATGACCCAGAAGGGATATACTTACACTCAGGCTTACAACGTAGTATATCGTGGCGGCCTTTCAATTTTCTCCTGTGAGGATTCCAACATTCAGAAAATTGTTGAAGAAACCGCCAACGACCCTTCTTATTGGAACAACTATTTATACTACTCAGTATCGTTCCGTATACAGGTTAAATTAGATGACGGAAGTCTTATTACCTTTAATGATACTTCCCTTGTAAAATATCTCAAGCAGAAATATAATTCTGATTTTATAAACTCCTTTTCCTCCAAGGAAGAGGCCCAGGCATATATTGATGAATATAAAGCGTATATTCTTGAAGATACCGGCGGAACTTTTATAAACGGAAGTGAGACCGTAACCTTTACGATGGAACCCCAGATTGCCCTGACTGTAATAGAAAACGGCACAGGATGTGTAAGAGCCATCCTGGGAGGCAGAGGTGAGAAAACCCAAAGCCTCATCCTTAACCGTGCTACCGGAACCAAACGTCAGGCAGGTTCAACATTTAAGCCTCTGGCGGTATATGCTCCGGCCATAGATGTTGCCGGATATGCACCCGGAACTGTTGTAAATGATGAACCATACTATTATGAAACAGGACAGGTAGTCCACAATGCCGATGAAATATACAGAGGATATGTAACCTTACGACAGGCCCTTGCAGAATCCCGAAATGTACCTGCCATTGAGGTTCTTTCAGACATCGGTGTATCCACGGGACTTAACTATGCGCAGAAATTCGGTATTTCCACAATTACCGAAAATGACTACTATCTTCCTGTGGCATTGGGTACCTGCAGCGTAACCAATTATGAAATGACTGCCGCATATACAACCTTTGCCAACAATGGTCAGTATGTTGAGCCTAAGCTTTATACCAAAGTTCTTGACCATAGCGGCAATGTTATTCTCGATAACACAGCCACCAATTCTACCCAGGTTATTAAGGAATCCACAGCTTTCCTTATTACCGACATGTTACATTCGGTAATAACTGACGGTACTTTAAAGGGTGTAGGTCTGGATGATAAATTCTATGCTGCAAAGTCCGGAACCACACAGAATAATAATGATAAATGGGTTATTGGTTTTTCATCCAAATATACCGTGGGAACATGGTGTGGTTTTGATGACAACAGGGAATATGATACGGACAGAACCGTCGGTTATCTGTATATATGGGCAGATGTGCTTAAGCAAATCAATGAAGGAATTGACTCCCCTGCTCCAAAGGTACCTGATGATATTATTCAGGTTCCCATATGCAAGGATTCCGGACTGTTGGCAGTTGAAGGACTTTGTGACTGCGACCCAAGGGGAAGCCGGGTATATGAAGAATATTTTGTCAGAGGCAAGGAGCCTTCCACAGCATGTAATATTCATATGAAAGTGACCATATGTAAGGCTTCCGATCTCATCGCCTGTGAAGACTGCCCGGAGGGTTATAAGAAAACCGTAATCCGCATATACAAAAATGTTCCTGATTTTGATTTGGAGGAATATGAAGTAATTGACCGCAAATATGCAGTAACGGATGAAGATTTGAAGAATACCTGTGACAAACACAACAAGCGATAATAAAAACTTCCGGTTTTAAGCCGGAAGTTTTTTATTTTAATATTATTGCGGTATAACCTTTAACACTGCCGTCAAATACTTTACCGGAAAGAATATCCTCCCGGCCCTTGAATTCATCCAGAATTACACAGTCCTCTCCTCTGTGGAAAATAAGTGTTAATTTATCTCCATCTTTTTCCCTGGTCTGAACAATCAGGTTCTTATTATCGTCTGTTCCGTCATAAATTACCTCTCCCAGAGTTATGCAGGGATGTTTTTTTCTGATATCAATAACTCTTCTGTACAGTTCATAGGTCTCTCTGTCCTGATATTTTTCATCCCACAGCATGCCCCTGCGGCAATCCGGGTCTTTTCCTCCCTGCATGCCATATTCGTCCCCATAATATATCATGGGCATTCCCGGCGTCAGAAGCTGTATTGCCGCTGCCAGCCTGTGTTTGCTTTTGTTGTTCTTACAAAGATGGGTAAACCGGGGCGTATCATGGCTGTCAATAAGATTTAACAATACATTATAGCATTCAGGATGAAGGTTACCCCGCATAAATCCCATATTACCCATAAATTCAGTAGGGGTTATACTCTCCTCTGCTATAAAATCAATAGTTGAGAGATAAAACGGATAATTCATAACCGTATCCCATTCGTCTCCCTCCAGGAAATCTCCTGCATAATGCCATATTTCACCGATTATAAGCGCTTCGGGATTAACCTCCCTTACCGCCTCCCTGAATTTCTTCCAGAAACGGTGGGTAACCTCATCGCCTACATCAAGTCTCCATCCGTCTATTCCAATTTCCTTTATCCAATATCTGCCCACATTCAGAAAATATTCCTCTGTTGCCGGATTGCGCAGATTCAGTTTAGGCATACCGAAGAAATAGGAAAAAGTTTTGAAGTTAGGTTTTTGTCCAAATTCCATTACCAAAGGAAAACTGTCTATGTAATACCAGTTAAGATATTCCGAACGTTCCTCGTTTTTCATAATATCTGCAAAGGCAAAGAATTTGGGGGAGGTGTGATTAAACACAGCGTCGAGTATCACCCGTATTCCCATTGCATGAGCCTTGTCCACCAGCTCCTTTAAATCTTCTTTGGTACCAAAGGATTCATCTATCTGATAATAATCAATGGTATCGTATTTGTGGGTTGAATCCGAACGAAAAATCGGAGTCATGTATATAATATCTATTCCCAGTTCTTTAATGTGGTCCAGATGATTAATAATTCCCCGTAAATCTCCGTGGAGATTGTCAAACATTCCTATAGGAGCTTTATACCACAAAGCCTCATCCACAGGAGTTCCTGAAGCAAATCTGGAGGGAAAAATCTGATATACCACCTTATTCCGGGCCCATGAAGGAATCTGAAAAATTTCTTCTTCCCTCAGATTCTGGGGGCAGTCAAACATTCTGTCATTATTATCTATAGGATTATCATAAAATTCATAATTGCCAAAATACTTCGTTACACCGGATTTATCCGTCATTTCAAAAAAATACCGCAGACATATTACGTCAAAAGATATTTCCGCCTCATAGTAATCGTTATATCTGTCAGAAGCGGCAATTTTCATCACTGCCTGCTGCCTTGTATCAATTTTGCTTACGGGAAGGTACTTGTCCCTGTAGTGCAGTACTACCCTTTGCATATCACCTTTGCGCGTCTTGATTCTTATTAAAAATCTCCCTTTTTCAAGAGCAAAACAGTATCTTTTATTAACATCATGATGTATTGCTGCAAAATCCATATTTTTCTCCTAAAATACAATTCTGTTTTTTCCGCTGTTTTTCGCCTGATACAGTTTATCGTCAGCATCATTAAATAAATTGTCAATTTGTTCGGGAGCCTTGTATTCCACCATTCCGCCGCTGAAGGTAATGACAATCTGTCTGCTGTTTTGAGAATATTCCCCAAGCTGTTTTTTAATATTATCAAGAATTTCCATTGCTTTAACATAGTCTGTACCATCAAAGCAAAACATAAATTCCTCTCCACCGAATCTGGCGACAATACCGTTACCCTTCATCTCATTCTTGGCAATTTTGGCAAACTCCGATAAGACCTCATCTCCGTAAAGATGCCCGTACTTATCGTTTATTTCTTTAAAATCATCAATGTCAATAATGGTTACCAGAAATTTTCTGTCTGTTTCTTTTATCCAGTTACCCAGAGTACTCATTAAATATCTTCTGTTGTAAAGTCCTGTGAGTGTGTCGTGATTGGCCGCTTCCTCCAGTTCCTTACCCATCTCAATAATCCGTATTCTCTGTTTTTCATAACGGGCCAATAATATGTATATAAGACAGAATACGGAAGCTGCCACAATCAGCTCCGATGACAGCATTGTAAACATATAGCTGTCGTCATTAACTGTTTCCACATACGCCGGAAAAAATGTATGGGCCA
>JBJEND010000257.1:0-5573 GCA_051880015.1 Butyrivibrio sp.
CCTCCAGAGTGAAATTCACAATCTTAAAAGGAGAACTGCTGTTACCGGTACTCTGGATATTAAGCATTGAAAAAAGTCCGGCGCAAGTCTCATTCTCTATGTCCACTATGATTGTATTGCCGTTTCCGTTAAAGTTGGCGCATAGAGAACTGAAATTGGAATAATCCCAGTCATTGAAATTCACATTAACTTTAGGTCCGATGCCTGTAAAATCCCTGCCGAATCCTGTCATGTCATACACATCATTGCCCGTAAGCATATAAGTTGTTCTATACTGACGGTTATTCTGCAATGTATTAAGAGTTACATTGAGAAGACTGTATCCGTTATATATTGTAGACAGATATCCGTTATCCAGCGCACTGAAATCAAAAAACTTAAACATTGCAGGAAAATTATAGCTTTCATTAAGTTCAATCATGGAATCCGGATCTTTGCCTGCATTTTCATTGTCAAGCCATTCAATCCACTCATCCTCATCCTTCTTACAGGAAGAAGCGTTGCTGTAGGGAATGGCAGAGGATGTAACTGCAGCAGAGCTTAATGAGCCGGACTGCAGGGCAAGGGAGTACAGGAATAACTGATCCTTATTATTAATCCGGGCTATAAACATTCCTTCGCTGTCTGCTCTGTCGTCATATACTACTTCAATGGGATCAATACTGTCCAAATATGCCTGATTAATAAGATTACCTAAACGATTACAGCCAATGCCGTATTTGTTGTAGTAATTAATTTCCGGAACAGAACATATACTGTTACCGTCCTCATCAGTGGTAACAGCTCTTCCCGTATCTATGCTGACCACATCAGAAGGAATTGAACCGTCTTCTCCGTCATAAATTATAACTGCAGAATCCACTCTTCCCGCTATACCGGACACAAATTTGTTCTGGCTGTCAGTATAGATAAGAGGGGTCATATTGGTACCGACTCCAATATTAAAATCATCAAAGGAATCTTCAGTAATGTCTGATACCTTCAGCGTTCCGTTCTTAAGATATCCTACATATCCTCCTGTATAGAAAACATTTTCATTCTGGGCTTTCTTCTGCATCTGTACATTAACAGTCACATTTTTAATTATGTTATCACCGCCCAGTATATAGGATGCTACAGAATCTGCATATGTATTGGTATTATTAAGGTATACTTTATTCTTCTCTCCTGTAACCGTAAATACGGAATCACCTGTTAATTCATCTATTTCTTCCGTGTAAACATATCCGTTTTCAAATACCAGATTTTCCACTCTTATTCCCTTACCGTAGCGGATTAATCCGTAAATACTCTGGTAATTTTCTTCACTGTTTCCTACTATAATGGACGGATATGTACCATCAGCTTTCTCTTCACCTATGAACGCCCCTGAAAAAGGATATGTAGCGGTTCCCACTCCGTTAAAATTAGCTGCCATGTCACTGAAAGGACTGTTGGGATCTGATAAATCAATATCGTCCACAATCTTATAATATGAACTTGTCAGATGCTTCACAGCCTGTTTTCTGTAATCCTCCGTATCGCTGATATATCTGTACTTATACAGGATATTGGAATTATCTGCCCATGTGTCCGGATCATTTTCATCATAACCCGTTCCGGATATGTCTCCCACATACCAGTCCTCATAATCTATGATTTCGCCTTCGTATTTTATAAAATTGGCCAGAGTCAGAAGCTGTCCTTCATTGTCAATTATATAAGGATCATCCTTGGTTCCGGAGCCCTGGGTAATATTGGCATTGGCAGGATTGACATCCACATTGATAACCTTATAGGCATACTTCTGCACTGTCTTAAGCAGAAGCTTGTTCTGGATGGTCTGGTCCCCATTGGAATCAAATCTTCCCGGTGTAACTGTATCATTACCTACATCATAGTAGTAAATAGCTGCACCTTCTTTAAGGTGGAAATAATAATATCCGTATCTGAAACCGTATCCGTACCGGTCATATCCGGTGCTGCCCGGGCTTCTCCAGTAGCCTTCTTTTTCCGTTGTATTTACCTTTACCACATCCACGGTTTCACCGTCTATAATTTCCTGGGTTTTTTCCAGTGTTCCGGGGTCAATAACCGCATTTAAATCAATATTTCTGAAAATAACCTTGGAGCCGGTTCCGTACTGGTATCCTATTAACGCATCAGCTCTTACATTGGCAGAACCATCCTCCTTCTTCAGTATTCTTATATCGGATATATTGACATTACCGTTACATATGGTATCAATTAAAAGTCCGCTGCCCTGATCCCATGTTGCAGGCGTTGAAGTTCTCTGAACAATAAATGCCTCGCCGAAATCTATATTGCTGATATCCACATTGGAATAGTAAACAGCAGGATACCAGGGGGTACCTGTAATTAAAAATGATCCGCCCCCATAGGTTGCATTAACATTTCGGCTTGCTGTTACACCTGACAGTTTAAGATTATTAATTATTACATTGCCCCTCTTGAAATCTCCCACATATGTACCGCCTCCGGTTATTCCGGCAAAAAGTCCGCTCTGCATGCAGCTATGTATTCCGTTATTGGAGCAGGGCTTATTCCAGCCGTCTCCTCCGTTGGCTGTGGTATTACTCATTGCACCCCCTGCCACCTTATCGGCTCCGAAATGAATATCCGGCTTGTTATTCTTTGCGTCTTCAGGGGTGATTCCGTTTACGGCAGTGCCGCTCTCCAGAGCTTTTATTGCAGAAGAACAATAGTTTTTAAGCTGTTCATCTGTAAGTGTATCCTGTCCGCTGTATCCATAAGCGTCAAATCCGTAAAATTTTCCTGTAGCATTCATTATGGGATAGAATGAATACTCCGATAAATCCATATCCCCGGCAAAAACATAGACACCTGTAAGAATACGCTCCAGTTTTCTGGCCTTTTTATCAGTGAATGCCAGTGTATTTTCCTCCTGAGCGGAAATAATCTCATCTATATCTGAATAGAACTGAAGGAAATACTCGCTTCTGGACAGTCCTGCCATAACATTGGACAGAATTACCATTTCTGCCTCACTGTCGATTATAAACGGGTCATCCTCCGTTCCCGTTCCGCTTATATGTTTTCCCTCCATATTGGAAATAACATTATACTGCATGCCGGAATTGCCGATATTTGAATTCCCTTTGTAATTTTTGGTTTCCGTTGCCACATCCGTATATGTATATGGACTCTTATAGGAATTAACGGCAGAATATCTGTTGCCATCCATATCACTGCCCTCAAGGGAATACATTCCCATCCATGTCATTCTTCTGTTGCTGTCATATGAATATATGTCATAATAATTTTCCGTAAACTGTGCTCTTCCTGCATATGAAAGGATTTTACTGTCTGTCACGGTATGGTTTTTGAGGGTAACTATACCACCGGTATTAGACCACAGCATAGCAGAATTCCATGTTCCGCCATTGCTTCCCGCGGTACGACGAATCATCTTAACATTATTATATTCCAGTCCGTCTATGTTAAGATAGCAACCATTGCTATTAAGAAGCATGGCTCCCGATCCGCCCATACAATCATATGTAAAATTACTGATGACTATATTCGACAAATCTGCCACTGAATGTGACCAACTGTTACCCAGTATACCACCCAATGTTCCGCTGCCGTCCCCGTTGGTTACGGTAGTGTCGGTTATAAGTACATTGCTGACATTGAATTTCGCTCTCTTAATAACGGAACCACTGTTTCCTGCAATAGAAATTGTTTTCCAGTTTTTGGTTCCGGATATGTTTTGTATCAGCGCACCTATATACATTCCATATGTGGATGTACTCTTAATATCACCGGAAAATTCATAATTATCCACTATAATTTCAAAATTATTAATATCCTCCGGATTATTCATGTCATTGGCAGGAATAGACACTGTTCCCGCTAATGCTCCCCCCGCACTGTTACCGTTACTGTTGGTAACAAAATCACCGTTATACTTAATATTGGTAAAAGAAAGCGTGAGGTTTTCATTAAGGCTTGCAGTTATATTTCGGTAATCAAATGAGCCTACAAGTCCGCTTATTCCACTGCCGTTATAGAGCTTGCTTTTAAGGTCCAGATTGACATTAATATTGTCAAATATGTAATCAGAATATGCGGTATCACTTCCCGATACATTCATTATCAGTCCGTATACCGAGTATCTGCCTTCCACAATTCCTTCCAAATTAAAATTCCTGTATTCGCAGTCAACTGGAACTCCGCTTACCAGACGACCGGCTGCATAAGGAATTAATGCAACATTTTCCTGATAATCTGTTACATTCATGGTAATTGTAGGATATTCATTACCGTCCTTATAGGTTCCGGATAATCCAATAATGGAACCGCAGAAAGCGGCTTCTGCATGTCTGTTAAGTCTTACTATATTTCTTTCACTTAAATCTATGTCTGCCGTTATAAGATAATTTGCACTTCTGACATAACCAAGGATTCCTGTTACGGAGCCTCTGACGGAATCCGGGACATTGAACCATGAATTATATTTTCTATTCACAGAATCATACCATATTCCGAAACTTCCTCCTGTGGACAAAAGCACGGACAGTCTCTCCACATCCTCTGCGGAGCTTAATATATATGGACTGTCAGAGGTTCCCTCCCCGGATATTTTAATCTCTCCGGCAAAAAAATCCTCTGAAGTATTACGATAGATTGTACCCTGCAGTGCACTCTGCCAGTTGTCCCTGTCTACCTCATTAAGTGAGGCCAGGTCCTCAACAATAGGTGCCGTAACCTGATGTCCCTCCGTCATATATGCAAGGGCATTCTTAGTCATTGAGCCTATTACGGAACCTCTGTACAAGGTAGTGCTGGAACTGTCCACCTGGGTAAGCTCAGACAAATCAATATCACCGTCAAATTTGACACATACATTACTTACAATATGTCCTATAACACCGCCGGAGCCCATTTTGGTATTTAATATCTGTCCCTTAACCAAAGTGGTTCCCGTGAAATTTACATCCACATAATATGCCCAGTTATAGGATGTAACATCACCTATTATTCCTCCGGAATACCCCGGAAAATTATCCGGAAGCATGCCTGTGGTGGCGTTAATTCCGCTTCCCACAGTTCCACCGTATCCCGTTGAAAGCACGCTTATATAATCAGGAATGGTAATCTTATTCAGGTTAATTACAAAATGGGTGGTTCTGCTATCTATAGCTGTACCCTCATAGGTAGTTCCCTTATTGGAAGGATTGGCATAAACAGTTCCTATAAGTCCGCCCGCCGATTTGGTTGTACCTATAATGGTGGATTCATGGGACACGCTTACGGTGGAAATCTCCAGAGGCATATCGCCGTCAAGGATAGCCATTCCGGCAAGGAAGCCCAATGTTGCATTCTTGGATACAATACTGTTAAATTTATCCGCTATAATGTCACCGAAGAGATGAAGCTCTTCTATTCTGGCGCCGGAGCCTACATAACAGAACATGGGTGTATCCGTTCTGGCCGTTATACCGTTAAAAATAATATTACCCCTGAAAGGATATTTATAATTCTGTCCTATTCCTTTAAATTCGGTTCTGGTTCCGTCCTCCAGCACGATGGTTCCCACAAGATTAAGG
>JBJEND010000258.1:0-5559 GCA_051880015.1 Butyrivibrio sp.
ATGCCTATGCTGGTGGCAATTTCCATGTTTGAGGATAAGAAATTTACCCTTAGGGCCGGTATTATTGCCATATTGGTTAATGTAGTATATATTATATTGAGATTTGTTAAAGGCGACGTTTCCGGCGGCGACATTGTTAATTTTGAAATACAAATTGCAGCACTGCTTCTGGTTGTAAGTTTTTCATATGTGGCCTCCAATGTTATGGGTAAAATTGCAGACTTTAGGCTTAGCATTATTGAATCAGAAAAGGAAAAGACGGATGGGATGCTGGATACCATAATAAGCGCCACCGATAATCTTTGCAAGGATATTGAGGCGATTAATGAAGAGTCCAAGCAGATGGCAGAACAGGGCAAGGGCAGCAGTCTTGCCATTGAGCAGATTGTTACCGGTACGGGAGAGCTGGCAGAGACCATTCAGAACCAGCAGAAGATGACGGAGAATATTAACGGGCTTACCGAAGCTGCCGGGGAACTTATTATGCAGATTAAGGAGCAGTTTCGGGAAACTGTGGATATTACCAATACAGGCAGCGATAATATGGCAGAGCTTGAAGCTGCATCTGATGAAAGCAGAAAAGCGGGCAGCGTAGTTAATGAAACCATGAATGAGCTGACCGGAAAGACAGAGGAAGCCAAGAAAATTCTGGGATTAATTGACGGAATTACAAGGCAGACTGCGTTATTGGCACTGAATGCCAGTATTGAAGCAGCCAGGGCGGGAGAAGCCGGAGCAGGTTTTGCAGTTGTGGCGGAACAGATTAAGCAGCTTGCGGAACAGACCCAGAGTGCTACCAAGAACATATCATCCATTGTCATTGCTCTTGAGGAACAGGCGGATAAAGCGGGCAGCAGTGTTAATACCCTTATATCTGCCAACGACAATCAGATTGAACTTGTGAGACAGACGAAGGAGTCTTTTGACAGGATTAAGACAGAAATAGATGATATAAGTGAACGCATAGACAAAGAAAATACATACATGGGCAAAGTAACAGCCAGCAATAATGAAATCAACAGATATGTGGAAAGTCTCAGTGCGTTCAGCGAAGAGCTGCTGGCGAATACGGAGAATACACAGCAGTTAAGCAATCGTACAGTACAGTCCTCAGAATATATAAACAGTCTGCTGGATAATGTAATGGAAGAGGTACAGGGCCTGCAGAAACTGACAGATATAAGATAAATATTTAGAGAGGAAGATGCCTATGAGAAAAACTGTCATAGTGTTTTTATCGGCTGTTTTATTGTTGACGGGATGTACATGGAAGAGTGCGGGTAATAATGAGCAGGCAGTATCGGATAAACCTGATTTTGAAGCACTGGCCAGTTCCATGGACGCTAACAATACCAAGGAGGATGCAGAGACCTCAGGGGAGGGACAGATTGATGAGGAGAGCCGGGAGGAACAAGGAACTTCCGGGACTGTGAAAGACGAGAATACCGAAGGAACATATGGAGAAGGAGGAATATCAGAAAATGAACCGCCTTCAGCCGCAGAGCCGTCTGTAAAGCCCGAATCCACGGAACCCCCCACCCAGGCTGTAAACAAGCCTGCCGTAACCGAGCCGGCTACAACGAAACCGGTAGAGACGAAACCGTCCACCACCCAGCCGGCCACCACCCAGGCTGCCACCAAACCGGCTGCCACAGAGCCGCCCACCACCCAGGCTGCTACCAAACCGGCAGTAAGCGCCGATAACGGAGCACTTAAGACTTTCAGTGTAACAGGAATTGACGGTAAGACATATACCCAGGAGGTATTTACCAACGCAGATGTGAATGTGGTTATTTTCTGGACTACATGGTGCGGATACTGTAAAATGGAGATGCCTGTTTTGGAGACACTTATGAATGAACTGGAGGGTAAGAGCATACAGTTTTTCAATGTAGTGCTGAATGCCGAAACTGATTACTACCGTGAACAGGTTAAGACACTTTTGGGAGCAATAGGAGTGACATATCCCTGCCTTGTGTACAATGACAGCATGAGCGACGGATATGTAAGCGAGATTACGGGGTATCCCAGAACTATATACCTGAACAGAAAAGGTGAGATAATGTTTGAAATTGCCGGTGCATATGCAGCCAACGGCGATGATTATGCGCTGAATATACACAGAGAATATGCCGATTACTGTCTCAGGTATCCCGATTACCTTCCGCAATAGGAGTGATTAGCATATGAAGAAGATTCCGTCTAAAGTATATAATATATTATTGTGGGCAGCAAGAATTGCCCTTCCGGTATGTGGGGGCATTTTCTTTTTCATAGGTAAGAGCAGGGGAGAACAGGATATTACCTTTGTCAAGGCAATATTTATCTGCCTGGAATGTATAGGAATAGGATAAGATGAAGAAGAATATAAGACATATTGTACAGATACTTTTCACAGCTCTCACTAACGGATATATATTAGGATTTGTTAAGGGAAAGATATACAAAGGCAGCTTTAAGAAGTATTGTGTACCGGGGCTTAATTGTTATTCCTGTCCCGGTGCATTGGGCTCCTGTCCCATAGGTTCAATTCAGGCAGTGCTGGCAGAGGGTAATTTTAAAATTACATTTTATGTAGCTGCCTTCCTGTTGTTTTTCGGTTCTGTTCTGGGTAGATTTGTATGCGGATTTTTGTGTCCTTTTGGACTGGTACAGGATTTACTGTACAAAATACCTTTCTTTAAGAAAGTGAAGAATCTTCCTGGACACAAGGTATTAAAATGGCTGAAATACATCATCCTGATACTTTTTGTGATTCTGCTTCCCATGCTGGCCCTGGATGACTTTGGAATGGGCAAACCGTGGTTTTGTAAGTATATATGTCCCAGTGGAACACTGATGGGTGGAATTCCCCTGATTGTTGCAGACGAGACTCTAAGGCCCTTCCTTGGAAATCTTTTTTACCTGAAAATAACTATTCTTGTAATAATATTGATTTTATCGCTGATTGTATATAGGCCGTTTTGTAAATACATATGTCCCCTGGGGGCTGTTTACAGCGTTTTTAATCCCATTGCTTTTTATAAATATAAAGTTGACGGGGATAAATGTAATAAATGCGGAGTATGTACAGGAGTGTGTAAAATGGGCATTAAGGTGTATGAAAGTCCCAATAATCCGGAATGTATACGGTGTGGGGACTGTATCAGAAGCTGCCCGCATAAAGCCATAGAAAGAGAAAAAATATTTAGGAGGAAATCATGAATACAAAGGCTTTTTATAATTTAACTTATGGATTATTTGTTCTGTCGGTGAAGGAAAATGAAAAGAGCAACGGCTGCATTATTAACACAGCCATTCAGGTTACATCTGACCCGGGAAGAATTGCATTTGCCGTGAATAAGTCCAATTATACTAATGAGGTTTTAAGCAGAACCGGAAAATTTAATATTTCAATTATCAGTGAAGCTGCTGATTTTGAGCTTTTTAAGCATTTCGGTTTCAGTTCCGGAAGGGATACGGACAAATTTGCAGGATATGCAGACTGCACTTTAGGAGCTAACGGAATTCCTTATATTACCAAGGGAATTAATGCCTATATCTCAGGAGAGGTTGAGCAGGCTGTTGACGTGGGAACCCATACACTTTTTATTGCAAAGGTGACGGATATGGAGGTTCTCAGTGATGTGCCTTCCGCAACTTACGGATATTACCAGAGCAATATTAAACCGAAGCCACAGAAGGCACCTGAAACGGATAAAACCGTATGGAGATGTAAGGTATGCGGATATGAATATGAGGGAGAGGAGCTCCCTGAGGATTTTGTATGCCCTCTCTGCAAGCATCCTGCATCAGATTTTGAAAAAGTACAATAAATTATATATTTAACTTTAAAATCTTAATGGCATTACGGTACATTATATCCCGGTACTGTTCTTCGTTAATCAGTCCGGGAAGAGTGTGAAAATAATCCTGGTAGATGGAACGCTCTCCCTTGGGATTGCACAGATACGTGTCAAGCCCGTCAATGGGGGAATCAGATCCGAACATGATTTTACCGCTGCCATATCTGTTGACAGCCTCTATTGTGGTACTTATGGGAACCCATGTAGTATCTCCGTAGAGGTTGTCTGCTTTTCCTAACAAGTCCAAAGCCTCTCTGTTGTCAGAACCCAGTCCCATATGAACCATTACAAAAGGAATATCCGGAAACATTAAGGCAGCTTCATAAAGGTGTTCCGGGGCATCACATTCAGTAGTTCCCGTATGGGATACTACTGCAAGGCCATATTTGTCCGCCAGCTTAAGATATGGAATTGCCTTTGGGTCAATGGGACTTATCTTTGAGTGAAAGGGGTGAATTTTAATTGCTTTAATAATGTCCAAATTGCTTTGGATTAATTCTTCGAATTCCGGAGTTATAACCTCACCCAAAGGCTTAACCCAGGGGGCAACAAAGATTTTGCCGGGGTGTTTTCTTGCAAATTTCAGGGAACGTTTCAGGGATTCTGTCTGGCTTACCTGATATTCAGGAGGGAGAACTTCCTGGGTATGGGATACTTCGGCAGAATCCGCATTGGACAGAAGAATATGATCTATATGGTATTTTATGAGCATGTCGGCTACTGTTTCTTCTGACATGGTAAAACCAACAAGATCTCCGCCTATATGGACATGGGTATCTATTATCATATACAAACCTCCTACTATTACTACTTATTATTCTAATTACATTTCAGGTATAAAATCAAGTTTTTTTGTGATATAATTTAATTCAATCTATCTTAAGGCCGGTGAATAATATAAGCTTTAAAAGTCCAGCATATAATGTAACAGTGAGACAGTCAGATGAAAATATGGCAGAGGAGTATAGAAAGTCTTATGTTTAAAAATAAAATAATAAGAATTACGGTAATTGCCGTGGTGATTTTAGCCGTGGTAACGACGTTGGCAGTGATTTTGTTTGGGGATTCCTACAGGGAACATATCAGAACCAAAGTTCTTTCTTATGAACAGGAGACTAATGAGGATAAAATTGCAGTGGATATGCAGGATAATCCTTATTTTACCCGTAAACAGCCGGGATACCGTTATCGTAATGCAGATGTGGTACGGTATTATTCCGAAGTTACTGATACCTATCGCCATGCCACGGTAATTCTTCCCAATAATTATGACAGCAGCAGGGAGTATCCTGTACTGTATCTTCTTCACGGATTGGGGGGAAGCCATCGGACATGGATTAATAAAAAAGCCGATATAATAATTTATAATCTGAATTATTTTTTTGATGTGCCGGATATGATAGTGGTTCTTCCCAACAGCGAGGTGAACTATAAGGAGAATGCTGACGGTCTTCCCATTGAAGAAAGGATTGCAGCCTATGATAAAACCGAGGAAGACATGATTAATTATCTTATGCCCTATATCGAGGAGAACTATCCGGTCAGAACCGGCAGGAATTATACTGCTATTGCAGGCAATTCCATGGGTGGAAGAAATGCTTTGTATATAGCATTTAAGCATCAGGATTTATTCGGATATGTGGGAGCTTTTTCATCGGCTCATGTTGTGGCAGAAGAATCGGGACAAAGTGTGATGCCTGCTCTTTTAGAGGAT
>JBJEND010000259.1:0-5497 GCA_051880015.1 Butyrivibrio sp.
CCTTTCGCTTTGTATAATCCTGATTTATGGCGTGTCCTCTTTGTATTTCCAACATTCTGTCAAAAATTCCGGTTCTTAATCCATGTCGTATTACGCTGCCCACAGCGGATATTTCTTCCCGGTCATACGCTTTTTGGATAAAAATTTTCGCATCATCATACTCTTCCCAATCAATTCTTATTATGGCTGTACCTTCTACTCCTGAGCTTAATGTTTTATCACAGGATATGTATGAATAATTTCCCTCCGCATAAATCATAACAGCAAACATTAAAAGAGTTAATGAAACAGCCATAATGAATACTGATAAGACAAATTTTCTAAAATGTGAAGCGAGCATGTCAAATGATAATTTAACTATATACACAATGCCCTCCTTATTGTTCGTTCAGAATAGCCGCAGCAGGTATTAGTCTTATGTAGTCTAATAGATGTATCAGTATCAGAAATGAAATGAAAAGCATTCCCAGACATACTATAATAATCTGTGCAAATATCTGTGTATTGAAAAAACTTCCGCCAAATATTGCATTATAAACAACCTGAACCACTACAGCCAAAAAAATGGCCGGTACAATTAATTTGATTATGTCTCCCAAAACAATTCCCATAATCTGTAGATTACTGCTGCCAAAGGCTTTACGCACTGCAAGTTCTTTTTTTCTCCTGATAAGCCACAAATACGCAACGCTATAGCAGTTAGCTACCGAAAAAATAAGTCCTGCACCAAGAAAAATGGAATTATAAGCTATATACCATTTATTCTGATACCCGCCCCTGTACCTGTCCTTAACAGATGTACTTGTAAATCCCATAGTTCTCATATCTGAAGTAAAAGACTGATATGTAGCTGTAATATTCTCCCGGCTCTTATATGTACATTCAATTATGTCTCCCGCTGTAATCTCCGTTATATATTTTTTGATTTTATCATCACAGTTATCCCAGAATATATAAATAGAGTTGTCAATTCCCCCTGCGGCTTTATTATTCAGAACACCTATAACCTGCATAGGAATTCCTGCAATCACCAGTGTCCTTGTTTTTCCTGATACAGACGTGTATTCTAAAAGATTCTCCCCGATAATAATTCCATTTTGCGCTGTAATGTCATAATCCTCATTGCAATCCAGATTTATATCCTCATTTTGATTGATAAGTATATTGGCAGGGTAAGCATCAATTTCCTCATTAAGGGGAACTATAACTCTTATGTAGCTGTTGCCAACTTTATCCTGTAACATCCTGGATGTTATCAGTTCAAGATAATTATCCATAGTGATAATACCATTTTCAGCTATTCCATCAGTAAACATTCCTTCGTATGATGTATAAGAAGTCTCAACATAGTCATAATTGTTCAAAGCCTTATATTCCGTATTAATGCGGGAAATCAAATCAGAAATATTAATCAGCACAAAGCAGGATACGGTCAACCCCAAAACAAAGATTATGCCTGTTGATTTTTCTCGGAAAATCCGTTGCAGAAAATTCATGTGGACGCTCCTTTTAGTGTATAGAGTTAATCGTAACCGTTCTTGTTCCGATTTCCATCTTTAGTTTGCCCATTGTTCCGCCAAATCCGCAGGAAACCCCTGATTCTGATACATATACTTCATAATCTCCGGAAGATTTATAATACAGTTCAATTCTTTTTTCATCTTTGAATCTGTTCCGGGAGTAATAAAACAGTCCTTATCCTCTGCATTCCCATCAATTTGACTGACATCATTACCATACAGCCTTCCTGTATATGCAATTTTATCAGTATAAATAAAATCTCCCTCCGAAAAATCTATGTAGCCGTATAAATACGCATCAAGACTTTGATGCTCGATAGTCTTGCTGTTGGCAACAGCGAAGACAGGGACACTTCCCAAAATCACTATTGACAGCATGGTTACAATAACTGCAATTTTTTTAAATTTCATTATATATACCTCTCTTTCAACATTTTGTGTTTACACCTATATGAAAAAGCGGTATACTCGTCCCAGGTACTTTTCATAAGTGCTTAATAGACGGGGCTCTGAAGATTTTCGCGAATTGTACCAGAGCCCCTATACCATGCAGTGGCATACACTTATTGTATTATATATATCTACAACTGTCAATTATTTTCTTGAAATTTTACATTTGTATGCCGGTTTATATCACAATAAAAAGAGCTTTGCCCAATAGAATGATTACTATTGTTCAAAGCTCTTATTTTTACATTCTTTCCGGTGCTTCAATTCCCAGCAAATCAATACATGTTACCAAAACATCCTTTGTCAGGCTGATTAAGGCTATGTAGCCTTTCTTTCTCCCTTCATTCTGTTCTGACAGTATTTTGGTCTCATGATAGAAATGATTGAACGCATTGGATAAATCATACACATATTTACAAATTTTATGGGGGGCAGTTTCATAAAATGCGCTGTCAATTACCTCACTTAAGTTTGAAAGGGCCAGCATCAGGCTTGTCTCACTCTCGGAAGCCGGATTGACTATGCCGCATCCATTTACAACCCCTCCTTCTGCCTCATATTTCTTAAGGATGGACTTAATCCTTACAATGGTATAGAGGATATATGGTCCGGTATCTCCTTCAAAGGAGGTGAATCTGTCAATATCAAAGACATAATCCTTGGAGGCCTGATTGGACAAGTCACCATATTTTAGTGCTGCCAGCCCTACAATCTTTGCTGTGTCCCTTGCCTCTTTTTCATCCACAGTACGGTTTTCCATAATTCTTTCGTATACCTTGTCTTCAATTTCTTTGATAAGGTACTCCAGACGCAGCACTCCGCCCTGTCTTGTTTTAAAGGGTTTGCCGTCACTGCCGTTCATGGTACCGAAGCCTATAAATTTAAGTCCGGTATCTGCATTAACTATACCCGCCTTTTTGGCAACTCTGAAAAACTGTGTATAATGAAGATCCTGTCTTTTATCTGCCAGATATATATATGCCTTAGGAGAATATAACTCTTCTCTCTCAATCAAAGTAGCCAGGTCAGAGGTTTCATAATTGGCTGCACCGTCGGATTTACGTACAATACACGGTGGAAGTTCCTTGCTGTCCCCTTCTTCTGCAATATCTACCACAATTGCTCCCTGACTCTCATAGGCAATTCCCTTATCAATCATGTCCTGAACCATGGCCGGAATATAAGGCTGGGCATCACTTTCACCCTTCCATAAATCGAAGCTTACATTCAGGTTATCATAATTTTTCTTCAAATCTGTTACGGACACATTAATAATATGCTGCCATAATGCCCTGTAACCCCGTCTTCCGCTTTGCAGCTCAAAGGTGGCCTGCTGTGCCGCTTTCTTAAAATCCTCATTCTCCTTGGATTTATTGCTGGCACAGGGATATATCTCCTCAAGCTCTGAAATGGTAAAAGGCGCTTCAATAGGATATTCTCCCTCATAGTTTTCATCAAAATACGGAAGTTCTGGATTTCGTTCTTTAAGTTCGGTAATAATGAGTCCCATCTGAAGACCCCAGTCACCCAGATGTACATCTCCTACCGTCTTATATCCTTCAAAACGGCAGATTCGCTTAATGCTCTCACCTATAACTGCAGAACGCAGATGTCCTATATGAAGAGGCTTGGCCACATTGGCTCCGCCGTAATCCAGAAAAATAACGTCCTCCTTCTCTTCACAGTCACAGCCGAATTTCTCTTCCGATGCCATGCCTCTTACATAGTCACCTACAAATCCATCACTCATTGTAATATTGATAAACCCCGGCTTTACACATTCGATACTTTTAAATGCCGGATTATCTGCAAGCCTTGCCACCACTTCATCACCAATCATAAAAGGTGGCTTATGATATTCCTTGGAGGCTGCCATAGCACCGTTGCACTGGAACTGACACAAATCCGGTCTGTTGGAAATTCCTGTTCTGCCGTACTTCTCATCATATCCGCAGTTCTTAAAAGCACTGCTTACTATTTCAGTAATCTGTTCTAATATTTTCTTCATTACTACCTCTTAAAATGTATTGTAAAATTTTTGTTGATTATAGCATAAAAAAATATATATTTCCACTGGGAAAAGCATATTTTACCCGTTTCTGTCCGACATAAGAATATAATCCGTGGTTACATGAAAACAAGCTGCATATTTTATCAGAATTTCATAGGGAGGCTTTCGCATATCTGACTCATAAAAGCTTATGGTGCTTACTCCCACACCGAATAACTCTGACAGTTGTTTTTGCGTAAATTTATTATCCGTTCTTAATTTTCTCAACCGTTCACCAATGTAAATCATATCCTGCCCTCCGGCTTTTTTATTTTACTATTGGTGAAATTTGTGGATTTTATTCAAGAAAGCAGGTACAACCGCCTGCTTTCTTATACTTACATGTTAAATTGTACCAATGTCAACCGGTGTGAGATTCTGTTTATCTGCAGTCTCAAGGCTGGTCAGAAGGGCATTGGCGGTATCCAGAGAGGTAAGTACGTTTACTCCCGTTTCAATGGCATGTCTTCTGATAATAAATCCGTCATGACTTCTTTCAATACCGTTTGAAGGAATATCTATTACAAGGTCAATTCTGTGGTCCAGAATCAAATCCAGAAGTGTAGGAGCTTCCTGTTCCACCTTGTTAACCCTTATGGCTTTTACACCGTTTTCATTGAAATATTTTGCGGTTCCCCTGGTAGCGTAGATTGTATAACCAAGATTAATAAATCTCCGGGCAACCTTAAGAGCCGCTTCCTTCTCATTATCATTAACAGTCATAATCATCTGCTTATGCTTTGGAAGGTCTACTCCGGCTCCCATAAATGCTTTGTAAAGTGCCTCATTAAATTCCTTTGCAATACCAAGGCACTCACCGGTGGATTTCATTTCAGGTCCAAGACTTATATCTGCACCACGGATTTTCTCAAAGGAGAATACAGGCATTTTAATGGCTATATAATCTGCTTTTTTCTGCAGGCCCGGTGTATATCCCAATTTTTTTATTGTACTGCCTGTAATTACCTGGGTAGCCAGTTTTACAATAGGGATTCCCGTAACCTTGCTGATATAAGGAACCGTTCTTGAGGAGCGGGGATTAACCTCTATTACATATACCTGATCCTCATATACAATAAACTGTATATTAATTAAACCTCTGACATGAAGGGATTTGGCAAGTTTGCCTGTATAATCCTCAATCATATCTATAATTCTCTGGGAAAGACTCTGGGCAGGATATACCGAAATACTGTCTCCTGAATGTATTCCCGCTCTTTCAATATGCTCCATTATACCCGGAATAAGAATATCCGTTCCGTCGCATACTGCGTCTACCTCGATTTCTTTACCCATAAGGTATTTATCCACAAGGATAGGATGCTCCTGTACCTGACGGTTAATAATATCCATGAATTCCCTGATATCCTCATCAGAAATGGCTATCTGCATTCCCTGTCCGCCAAGAACATAGGAAGGTCTTACCAGTACCGGATATCCCAGTTCATGGGCAGCCTCCAGCGCTTCCTCTGTGGTA
>JBJEND010000260.1:0-5487 GCA_051880015.1 Butyrivibrio sp.
GTCCGCGTTCAACGTTTTTCTTAACGCGCTTTTTTGTCACTTTTTTTGTAACTTTAGCCATTTTCTAAACTAACCTCCCTTATGGGTTCCCGTTTATTCATCGGGTATTATTTTTTCTTATTTGCGATTGTTTTCTTAGGACCCTTACGAGTTCTAGCGTTTGTCTTTGTCTTCTGTCCTCTGACCGGAAGACCTTTTCTATGACGAATGCCTCTGTAGCATCCGATTTCCTGTAATCTCTTAATGTTTAAAGCTGTCTCTCTTCTGAGATCACCTTCAACCATCTGACTAGCGTCAATTACATCTTTAATTCTTCCTACTTCTTCATCGGTAAGATCCTTAACACGAGTATCCGGATTTACTTTTGCTTCAGCAAGAATACGGTTTGAACTGATTCTTCCTATACCGTAAATATAGGTAAGACCGATTTCAACACGTTTTTCTCTTGGTAAGTCTACACCAGCGATACGAGCCATGTGCGCATTACACCTCCATTTGTTTGAATTTTGTGAAATATTATAATTTATTTAAAGTGGCTGACAACACACCCTGGTGGTTCGCCACTGCAGCCGCATAAAATATCAGCCCTGTCTCTGTTTATGTTTTGGATTTTCACAAATAATCATGATATTTCCTTTTCTCTTAATGACTTTGCATTTTTCGCAAATCGGTTTTACTGATGATCTAACCTTCATGATAAATCCTCCTTTCCAAAGAAAAGCAACTTTAAAAATAAAGTTGAAAAAAACGTCCGTTTGATATTGTAACATAACAATATATAGAATACAAGCAAAAAATTAAATATTTTTACTTATCTCTCCAAATAATTCTTCCTTTTGTAAGATCATATGGAGACAACTCAATGGTAACTTTATCTCCCGGAATAATTCTGATGTAGTTCATTCTGAGTTTACCGCTTATATGAGCAAGTACCTTATGTCCGTTTTCAAGTTCTACCTGAAACATGGCATTGGGAAGCTTCTCAACAACTGTTCCTTCAATTTCAATTACATCTGCTTTAGACATTCATTAACCTCCTGCTGACTTTTGGTGTTAATATGATAATTTTTAATGGAATATTTTATATCTTCATTTCTCAATCTTCCGGTCAGAATTTTTTCTGCCAGAGCCTCATCCTTGTAATCAATAGGTTCTAAGTGTCTGGAATTCTTTAATTTGGGATTCTCCAGTTTCTTATATCTGCCATCCGCCACTTTAATGCCTTGGGTATTTTCTACTATAATATAGACAGTACCTTTATCGTGACCTGCCATTGATTTACAAAAACTTCCTTTTTCAAACTCTGTCATGTCTTCCCTCAAGATTTTGATAATGAAAGAATTTCGCAGCCTTCTTCAGTAATGAGGATAGTGTTCTCATAATGGGCTGACATTCTGCCGTCCCTTGTAACCACTGTCCAGTCATCATCCAGCCATACTACTTTATATGTTCCGGCATTTATCATCGGCTCCACTGCCAATGTCATTCCCGGTACCAGCCGGATTCCTCTGCTCTTCTGAATAAAATTGGGAATCTGTGGATCCTCATGTAAATGAGAACCTATTCCGTGTCCTACCAGATCTCTCACTACTCCGTAGCCAAAGCTTTCGGCGTATCTGCCGATTGCATTGGAAATATCATGTAAATGATTGCCCGGTTTGGCAAACTTAATTCCTTCAAAAAAACTCTGTCTGGTTACTTCAATTAATTTTGCAGCTTCTGAAGAAATATTTCCTACTCCGTGGGTTCTGGCCGCATCGGAGTGATATCCCTTATAAATAACCCCTGCATCAAGGCTTACGATATCACCGTCTTTTATGATTCTCTTTGCAGAAGGGATACCATGTACTACTTCTTCATTAACAGATACACATATTGAAGCAGGATATCCGTTA
Source organism: Butyrivibrio sp. (assembly GCA_051880015.1). Classification (GTDB taxonomy): domain Bacteria; phylum Bacillota; class Clostridia; order Lachnospirales; family Lachnospiraceae; genus Eshraghiella. Next base: position 1,896 of record JBJEND010000260.1, read on the forward strand.
TAGTTTAAAAAAGATGGTTCGCAGCCGTAACTGCGAATCAGCTTTTCTCCATATCTGTCTATTTCCAGTGTTGATATTCCGGGTTTAATTATTTTACCAAGTTCATTATGAACCTCTGCGAGAATCCTTCCGGCTTCCCGCATCAGTTCTATTTCTCTTGGTGTCTTAACTGTTACAGACATATTTACGCTCCCAGAATATTGACGATGGCATTAAACACATCTTCCATGTCCTGTGTACCGTCAACTTCATAAAGAACTTTTTTACCGCTGTAATAATCAATCAACGGCTGTGTCTGTTCATGATATACATCCAGGCGCTTTTTAACTGTTTCCGGCTTATCATCATCACGAAGCACCAATTCTGCTCCGCACTTATCACAAATGCCTTCAACCTTGGTAGGAATATGAACTATGTGGTAAGTTGCTCCGCAGCTAAGGCAGGCTCTTCTGCCTGACATACGGTTAATAATGTTTTCATCCGGAACTTCCACGTTAATGGCGAAATCAACTTTTTCTCCATTTTTTGCAAGGGCTGCATCGAGAGCCTCTGCCTGGGGAATGGTTCTTGGAAATCCATCCAGAACATATCCGTTACTGCAGTCATCAGCTTTAACTCTGTCAACTACCAAATCAACTACCAGTTCATCCGGAACAAGCAGTCCCTGATCCATATAGGATTTGGCCTTTTGTCCCAGCTCGGTATTATTCTTAATGTTTGCCCTGAAGATATCTCCGGTGGAGATATGGGGGATATTGTACTTTGCACAAATTTTATCTGCCTGAGTACCTTTTCCTGCTCCGGGAGCACCTAACATAATAATCTTCATACAATCTTCCTCCTATAATTAATCTATCAGGAATCCTTTGTAATCACGGACAACCATCTGTGATTCAATCTGACGGATTGTTTCAAGTACAACACCTACGATAATGATAATTGAAGTTCCACCGAAGGAAACATTGGCGTTAAATAAACCTGAACAAATAATAGGAATAATTGCCACTATTGTCAGTCCCACTGCTCCGATTAAAATAATCTTATTAAGAATCTTTGTCAGATAATCGGATGTAGGTTTGCCCGGACGTATTCCGGGAATGAAACCGCCACTCTTCTTCATGTTATTTGCAATCTCAATAGGATTGAAAGTAACAGAAGTATAGAAATATGCAAAGAATACAATCAATGCAATGTACACGATTACACCCAGGGTATATATCATATTAGCTCTGTTAAACCAGTTTCTGGATGATAATCCAAGCAGAATCTTTCCTCCCACGGTGCTGTAATCCACATTGCAGAAAGAAGCAATGATTGCAGGCACTGATAAAAGAGACTGAGCAAAAATAACAGGAATAACACCTGCAGTATTTACTTTAAGAGGAATATGTGTTGACTGTCCCCCATATGTTTTTCTGCCCTGAATTTTCTTTGAATACTGTACAGGAATTCTTCTTTCTCCCGCACACAAAATTACGGTAAGAATAACTACTGTCAGAATAATTACGATAATTGCAACGATTGCAATGGTAGCCTTAAGAACACTCTGTCCTTCAACGAATGTCTCATATAAAGATACGATATCATCCGGCATGCTGGATATAATGTTAATTATAAGGACGATTGATATACCATTGCCCACACCCTTCTCGGTGATCTGCTCACCAATCCACATAAGAAGTGCGGAACCGGCGGTAAGTATTGCAACTATCATTATTCCGGTAAAAATCTTCTGGCCTACAGCCATTGAAGAATATCCGGCGATGAATCCCTGATTACCAAAACCGATAACCATTGCAATACTTTCGATTAATGCAAGTGCAACTGTTACATATCGTGTAATTGAAGCAATCTTCTTCCTTCCGTCTTCTCCGTCTTTCTGCATTTCTTCCAGCTTAGGAATAGCTATGGTAAGAAGCTGCATAATAATTGAGGAAGTAATGTACGGTGAAATACTAAGGGCAAATATAGAACCCTGTGTTAAAGCATTTCCCGTAACCTGATTGAAGAAACCTAATCCCTCTACGCCCTCAAATAACTTACTGAATTCAACCACGTCAACGCCAGGAATAGGAAGAAGACTTCCTACTCTGACGACAACAAGCATTAAAAAGGTAAAAAGAAGCTTCATTCGAATATCTTTAACTTTAAATGCATTTGCTAATGTTTTGAACATTAAATCACCTCACAGGTTCCACCAAGAGCTTCAATTTTTTCTTTAGCCTTCTCACTGAATGCATTAGCTTTAACTGTCAGCTTCTTAGTTAATTCTCCGTTTCCAAGAATCTTAACTCCGTCTTTGGGATTTTTAACAATACCGGATTCAATTAAAGAATCAACTGTTACAACAGCTCCATCTTCAAATGACTCCAATGCCTTTAAATTAATTCCCACAATTTCAAGACTGTTTCTGTTAGTGAAACCTCTCTTAGGTAATCTTCTGTATAATGGCATCTGACCGCCTTCGAAACCGGGTCTTGGCGCTCCTGAACGGGCTTTCTGACCTTTATGTCCCTTACCGGCTGTCTTACCGTTTCCTGAACCGTGTCCACGGCCTCTTCTGAAATTATCACTGTGCTTAGAACCAGCAGCAGGCTGTAAATTTGATAAATCCATTGTTGCACCTCCTTGTTTTGAAATTAAATTTCCTCAACTTTAACCAGGTGATTTACCTTGAAAATCATGCCTCTTACAGCATCGTTATCAGGTAACTCAACAGTTTTGTTAAGCTTTGTAAGTCCAAGTGCTTCAACAGTTTTAACCTGCTTTGGAACAGCACCGATTGTTGATTTTACTAAAGTTACTCTTAATTTGTTTGCCATCTTCGTTACCTCCTATTATTTATAGAGCTCTTCTACAGATTTTCCACGAAGTTTAGCTACTTCCTCAGGAGTCTTTAAGTTGGCAAGACCGTTGATTGTTGCAAGAACAACGTTCTGCTTATTGTTAGATCCTAAAGATTTTGTACGGATATTGGTGATTCCTGCTAACTCGATTACGCTACGTGCAGGACCTCCGGCGATAACACCGGTTCCGTCAGGAGCTTTCTTCAAAAGTACTGAAGCGCTTCCGAATTTTCCAATCAAATCATGTGGAATGCTTCCATTCTCATCTACAGGAACAGAAACAAGCTTCTTCATGGCATCTTCTTTTCCCTTGCGGATAGCTTCAGGAATTTCCATTGCCTTACCAATTCCGGCTCCAACGTGTCCGTTACCGTCTCCAACAACAACAAGTGCTGAAAATCTCATATGACGTCCACCTTTAACTACCTTGGTAACACGTTTGATTGATACTACTTTCTCGTTTAATTCTAATTGACCAGCATCAATAATTGTACGTTTCATCTGTTTCTCCTTCCTGCTTAGAACTCAAGACCAGCTTCACGAGCTGCCTCTGCCAATGCTTTTATTTTGCCCTGATATATGAAACCGCCTCTATCATAGACAACAGTTGTAATTCCTTTTTCAATAGCTCTCTTAGCAATAACTTTTCCTAAGTAAGCAGCTGCTTCAACATCATTAGTCTTCTCTAATTCAGACTTAACTTCTTTTTCAAGTGTTGATGCTGCTACGAGAGTCTTTCCAACTGT
>JBJEND010000261.1:0-5469 GCA_051880015.1 Butyrivibrio sp.
TCATTCATCTGAGAGTAAACAATAAAAAACCTTGATTTTTAAGGAAAAAGCACTTGACTAAATAGGGAGGTGAAAATTGACTATGCAGCTTAATGTAAAAGAAATTGCTGATAAAGCAGACATGATTATAAACGGGTATGCCTTTACAAAAGAGGGAGAATATGTTCGCGTTTTAAATCTTAATTGTGTAAATCATGCGGCATTGGTACATAGAATTATCTTGGCGCTTTCTTTTTTGCCATTGTTGTTAATATTTGTTATTTCTCTGAAGGTTTAAAAACTTTTCACATTACGATTATTCATATTTTGCATCTGAAGCGGATGCAAAATTATACGCACAGTTATGTCAAGGCAGCTTCACCGGCGATAGTTCATTTATCAATATGACAACAGAAGAATGGCTTAAATGATGTGAGGAGCATGGTGTCACAGTTAATTAACTAAATAACACTTATTTCAATAAAATCTGATATAATATATATGTAAATTAGGTATAAAGAAGGTGTTGGAAATATGAGAATAGAGTTAAAAGATAAGTTAAACAAGAAGTTAATATATAATGATAACTATATAAAAAGGATAAGTATGACAGATAATAAAATTGTTAAGTTATTGAGTAATATTAGTTTTAGTCAAGCAGAAGAGGTAAGACATATACTAAATTCTATTAATAACCAAAATATTGAGAATATTGATTTTGATAGATACAAATACACACACCGAGGAATTGAGTTAGGATTTTCTGAGTTGAGTAAAGCAGAGAAAGTGTTTATGATAGCAGCAATTGCTGATATGAAAAAGTATGAAATATGGTTGCATACAGACATAACTCAGCTAACAAAAAGTACACTCAAAAAATTTATAAAAAGATTTTATGAGAGTGAATATGTTAACATTGTATATGATTCTGACATTAGTACTGCATTTTACAATGCTATGGTTAAGGAGGCAATAAATGATTAAACTAGTAATTGGAGCTAACGCTTCTGGTAAAACATTATTCCTTAATAATTGTATACAAAGAGAGTTGGATAATTTTGATGTGCCAGCGTTCGCTACTAACTTAGCCGACACTTTATATAGTGATACTGAATATAACAAAAAGAGGCTCGAAAAATTAGAGGAAATATTCTGTTACGCAGATGGTATTGATACCTCAAATGAGTTAATAAGCGTAATTAACAATCCTGTAAAATTGAGTAAAGACTTTCTTCAGATAATAACAATATTATGTAAGGATTTTAAGAGAATGTATATTGACGAGCCAGAGCAGGGATTATCAGAGTACGAAATAAATTTACTATGTACATTTTTGCAATTCACGGCAGAGTTGTATGAACAGTTAATAATTGTAACACATTCTGAAATGTTAATACAGTTACCGTATTACGAATTATATACAGTTAAAATGAGTGAAACATCAGCAGATATTGAATTGATTCCTGTACGGGAGGATGAAAAATTTGAAGTCATTGATTAGATTTGAAGATACTTATGGGTTAGCAGATATATTCTGTGCACGTAGGAATATTCCTTATATAGATATATCTAAAGTTCATTTAAGAATGATAGAAATAGATGAGAACACATTTATCGATTTTGGATTAGGTGCAGGTTGGGGAATTATTACTACAGATGAAATTTATTCAATCATTGAGCGTGGTATTGAAAGAATTGTATTTGTATACGATATGGACAACGAATCAGGAGATAAAACAAAAATTATATCAAACACAGCCCTTGCAAATAAATTAAATAATATAAAAGAATTGTTTAGAAAAAATGGATTTGAAATAGATATTTGTTGTATACCTGTGGTTTATGCAGCCGAAACAATAATGCTTCATCAATATATAAGTGAGTCTGGAGAATACATTACGGGGCTTGTAAATTTGATAGACACAAATATTTTTCATTTATGCTTATTATCATATTTTGCTAATACAGGTAATTTAAAAGCTGCAAAAAAAGTTAGAGACTTTCTTGATATAAATTCACTCATACATAAAATAAAAAATACAGATATTGATGATATTAACAAAGAATTAAAAGCATGGATAGTAGATGGGTGTTCCCATGAAACTAAAATTTTATCAATAGAAGAGGCATTAATGCATAGAGAGAATGTAGCAAGATTGTTCATTGATTATCGGCGTAGAAATAAAGATGAATTATTTACTATAAATGATATAGAGATGACATTTAAGACTAGTAAAAACAGATTGTTGGAAATATTAAACTTGAAAGAAAAGTAAATTATATTATAGAAGGCATTCAAAATGAGTGTCTTCTATTTTTTCTGACCATTCATAAAGTTAAAATTGAAAACTTTTAATTCAATATACACTGATTTGACGTTTACTTTTAATCAGTTTTCACAAAAACATCAAAAAACATATGTAAAGTAAGAGTGTAGAAAGAGAAAACACCAAAGTAAGTTTATTAGATTTTGAGGATAGATACTACCAAAATATTACCAGAAGTTTAAAAAAGTGGTGGAAATAATGGATTAGAGGAGTGGGGTATCGTTTTGAGACATAATTGTTGCAACAAATTATCCCCTTTAGTATAATATAAGTAACTAATTTAAGGAGGTAGTTTATATGAAGAAAATAAAATTTTTAAGCCTTATGTTTCTTGTCTGTATGCTTTTGACGGCATGTCAGCAAGGCAATATTCACGAGAATCCGATTGGAACCCCCGAAGAGAATGGCAGTACCGGGGAGGGAGAAACGGTAGATACATCAGGAATGGTTTGGTTTCCCAAGTCTGCTAAAGGTACTTCGGAGGATGGCACCGTACTTGCAGGCATTGAAACTGAATTTGATAATTCAAAGCTGATTTACAAGTATCTTATGTATTCCGGAACCAGAACAAGATATTATGGATTTGAAGCCGGTTATGAGAATGATAAGGTTACAAAATACTTTGAGTTAACGGGAAATAAATCGGAAGATGGTGAAACTCAGGATAAAACAGAAAAAGTAATCGAATATGTGGAATCTGAAAATACATTGTATGAAAAAGAAATCAACCCGGAGACAGGGGACTTGAAGCGCTACTATAAATATGTATTCACATTTGATGATGAAGGAAAAGTAGCTGAAAAAGCAGTAACTTATGTTTCCTTTTATTATGATGAAAACAATGAATTGATTCAGAGTGAGGAAAAGGATACATACGTATATAAATATGAATACACAGATGACGGGTATAATATTATATACAATTACAAGCCATGGGATATGAATCTGGCCAACGGAGAAACCGCGGAATGCAGTAAACAGGAAATTACATTTATTCCATTTGATAAGACTAAAAATTATACCACGACCATATTGTATTATTTGCCTGACGGAACTATTGCTACATTGGCAGAAGATGAATGGCATGACGTTTTATGCGACAATAGCCAGAAAACAGAATATGTATATAACAGCCAGGGTTATCTTATTGAGCAATATGCATATTTGGCAGATGGAACAAAGAAAAGTATAGATTTTAACTGGGAATGCGAGTTTAACGAAGCAGGAAATGTCAAGAACTATATTGAATATGACAGCGAAGGAAAAATCTGTTCAAAAGCCGAGTATACATATGATGAGAATGGCAATATTTCAAATATAGTTATGGAATTAGAGGGTCAAAAGCTTAATGTTGAAATTGAATGGATGTTAGTTCCAAAATGTATTGACGATGTAAATCAGATGCTATATGGAAATTATTTGTATTCCATAAGCGAATTAATTGAGGACATTATTCCTGAAAATGCATGGATTGATTTTAAGGATACCTATTACACAAAGGAAATGTTTAATAGTTTAATAAAGTAGAAATATATATGAAATGAATGACGCAGGGTACAGTTTTGAAGCATAATAAGAAAAGCTTTAGCATTAGATGGAAAATATTTATATATCTGATTGGTTTTACGGCCCTTTTGCTGGCGTTAATATGGTACTTCCAGATTAAGCATCTGAATCGTTTCTATAAATACATCAAGAAAGCTGAACTGCAGAAAGTTGCAGAACTTCTGGAAGAACATGTAGCTGATGAGAACCTGAAGGATTATTTTGACGAGGCGGCAAGGGAATATGACATCATAATTAATCTTGCGGACAGTAACGGTAAAACTGTCTGCTCATCCGGAATAACGGAAATGAGTCATATATACATATTGAACGACAGTCAGTTCAGGGAACTGGTTAAAAAGGCGGAAGAAGGGGGCGGAACTGCCATGTACGAGGTGGATGGCAGGTATAAGAAACCTTCGGAAAACCGTCCTTTGGGGGACGGAGGCATGGGTGAAGCTAAGGAAGGCTTCCGAGAGCCACTGACAGATGCCAGAAGTGTTGTATATATTAAGAAAATAGTCCTGGAAAACGGTGACGTGAACTATCTTTTAATCAGCTCGCTTATAACGCCTCTGGATGCCACTGTATATACTTTGAGAACACAATTTGTATATATATCTGCCATTTTTATTGTGCTGGCATTAATTATTGCCCTGGTGATTTCACAAATAGTTGCAAAACCCATTGTCAGGATTAACAGTTCAGCCAAAAAACTTGCTGACGGTGATTTTGATACACATTTTGAGGGACACGGATACAGGGAAGTACAGGAATTGTCCGGAACCTTGAATTATGCAGCGGGGGAACTGGGACGTTCAAAACAGCTTCAGAAGGACCTGATTGCCAATGTATCCCATGATTTACGTACGCCTCTTACCATGATTACCGCATATGCGGAAGTTATGAGGGACATACCCGGAGAAAACAACCCGGAAAATGTTCAGGTAATTATTGACGAAGCAACAAGACTCACCACTCTTGTGAATGATTTGCTGGATTTGTCCAAGCTGCAGTCCGGAGTAAATGGTATAAGCAGGGAAGTGTTTGATTTTACCACCAATGTTATGGCTGTTTTACAGCGATTCTCCAAACTGACGGAGCAGGACGGATATTCCATCCGCTTTGAATACCGGGATAATGTAAAGGTATATGCAGATGAGTATAAAATTTATCAGGTAATATATAATCTGATTAATAATGCCATTAATTATGCCGGGGACGATAAGACGGTGATAGTGCGGCAGATTGTTCACGGTAACATTGTCCGGCTGGAGGTAGAGGATCACGGTCAGGGAATCGAAGAGAACGAACTGGACAATATATGGGATCGGTATTATAAAATAGACAAAACCCACCGAAGGGCAGTGCAGGGAACAGGTTTAGGACTGTCTATAGTACAAAATATTCTTAAACTTCATAACTCTAAATTCGGGGTGCATTCCACAGTGGGCAAAGGCAGTGTATTCTGGTTCGAATTACCCACGGATATAGAGGAAACGGAGGAAAATATATAGTTTAATATAATTTTGGAAGCAGAGTATGCACAGATGCATACTCTGCTTTTTTGTTGTGCGCCTTGCGGCGCACGTTTCTAATGGGTGAGAGTCCCTAATCC
>JBJEND010000262.1:0-5461 GCA_051880015.1 Butyrivibrio sp.
GTGTTTACACATAGGCATTACAACTCCTGCCAGCCCTCCCGTAGCTATAACTGTGGTCTTATATCCCAGTTCCTCTTCTATTCTGTCCACAAGCCCGTCTATCATGGCTGCATTGCCGTTAATGATTCCGCTCTTCATACAATCAATGGTATTGCTGCCTATTATTTTCCGGGGAGCATCAAATCCTATTCTGGGAAGCTGTGATGTTCTGTTGACAAGGGAGTCCATGGATACCCTTATTCCCGGAATAATCATACCTCCGATATAATTTTTATCCCTGTCCACAACGCTTACAGTGGTGGCAGTACCTATATCTATTATTATCAGGGGAGCACCGTATTCACTTATACCGGCAACCGCATCTACTATAAGATCCGCCCCTACTGTTTTGGGGTTATCCATATGAATATTCAGACCCGTTTTAATTCCCGGCCCTACCACCATTGCTTCCCTGCCCGTCGTCTTTTTTACTGCTATTTTAATAATGCTGGTAAGAGGTGGCACAACAGAAGAAATAATTGCTCCGTCAATATCCTTTTCGCTTATTCCGTAAAGCTCCAGAACAGTTTTAAAACATATGGCATACTCCAGCTCTGTTTTAGATAAATCAGTACATACTCTCTCTACAAACAGTATTTTATCATTACGGATGCACCCTATTACAATATTTGTATTGCCCATATCGATTGCAAGCAGCATTTGTTAATCCTCTCTTTGACCAAAATTTATTCCTCGCTGCCTTTTGGGGCACTTCCGCCCTCTGACAGCTTTTCATTGGTATACATAATTCCTCTTTTAATAATTCCTGCCCCGAATTTTTCCCGAAGGGCATCAACTGTTTTATCCATATCCTGATGTTTTTTGCGTCCATCCTCATCAACAAACAACATAAGCTGCTCCGGTTCGTCAGTATCCACCAGCTCCGTCATACGTATTCCAAGACTGCGTACATTCCGGTACCATACATAATTTTCGGTGAACAGCTTATATGCCCTGTCTGCTATCTCATGGGAAATATCCGTATATCTGTCCATATAATTTATCTGGTCCTCATTTTAGAAGCATATGCCACATAGTCGGAAATTTCTCTTCCGTCTCCTTTTATCTGAGTAATTCCGGAAGTAATCTTAAGTTCTGCCGCCGGATATTTGGCACCGCATTCTTCAATAAAACCATTGTATAACATATTAATGGTTGCTTCGGAAAGCATTCGTCCCCGGTCATCAAAAAGATTAACCAGTGCCACAAGATTATCTGCATTCACTCTGCTTCCCATGATAAAACGCTCTTTGTTGTTTTTAATGACTTTTACATATTTCTTAAGAATATCATCCCCGGTTTCATAACCGTAAAATTCATTAATTCTAAAAAAGCCGTCCAATCTTATATTAATTACCGCAAGCTGTTCATTCCTGTGGCAGGCAATATATTTACTTGCTTCCTCCAGAAATACGTTATATTTATACAGCCCTGTGAGGGCATCAGTGTTATTCTTATCTTTGGCATTCTGAAGCATCTCATAATAAAGTCTCATATTAATGAGGCATGTGGAAATAATTCTTCTGACCAGTTCAAACACCTTGAGTTCGCTCTGGGTCCATTTTCTTTTCCTGCCGGAGGATTCAAAAACTACGCAGCCCGCCACTGTTCCGGTCTGAAATCCTGCGGCTACAAAGGATTTGATACCTTCTGATGTCATAAGCATTCGGTATCCCGGAACCTCTATTTTAGACACATCATTAACTACGGCCATTTCAGTCTTGGAATTAAACCAGTCAATAGTCCTGTAATCAATGTCTGTATTCTTAGGTGAAGGTAAGTCGCCTCCCACTTTATCCCAGTATGCCGAAACAGACATTTTCCGTTTATGTATGTCAAATTCATACATAATAATTTTATCGATGTTAAACTCTCTTCCGACAATACTGAACATTTCCTCTATGGTATGATTAATATCCTCGCTGTCAGATAAAACCTCAAGAGTGTTCTTAATCAGCTTATGTTCTATCTTGATTTCAGCATTACGGATTCTTACGTTCTCTGAACCATATGTGTGAAACAGTTCTTCCATCTCCGGAGTATACATGCAGATTCTGTTTTCACCGCCGCCGTATCTGGCAAATTCCATGGCCATGGATGCTTTTTTAAGGATATTCTGAATTCCCTTATCCGAAAAAATGCCGCAGTACACCCCGCCCTGAACTGAGAAAATATCTTTGGCAATTCCGGCAATATCCGGGCCATTAACTGCATCCTTAAGTTCGTTAACCTTCTCAAGAAATCCGATGGAAATATCATCTCCATAATATACAACCGCAAATTCATCCTGCTTAATTCTGCCGATAACGGCATTATAATAGAAAAGTCTTCTGAGCCTCTGAACGATATTAATATACAGATTATCCAGAAGAGCTTCGGAATCAGGTGTGACCGATTTATCCGTATCTGAAACGGAAATAACTATAACTCCACCCTGCATACCGTTACGCTCGCTGCATCTGGCAGACATCTGTTTCTTAAATTCAGAGGGTTTGAGAATTCCCGTAAGTTCATCAATATTCTTGCGGTTGACCGTCCTGTTTCTTGCCAAAGATGACGAATCCTCAACGGGAATAAGCTTACCCACCACATATACAGGAGCATTATGAGCATCATAAACAGTTTTGCCGATAACCTTATACCGGGTTACCAAAGATGCATCCAGCTTAAGCCTTACTTCATTTTCGAAAAAGCCCAGATTCCCGGAAGACAATGCTTCAATATACTTTTCCATGCGCCTTCTGTCATTTTCCTGAAAATTCTGGCTGCGAAGCATCTGTACAAAATTATTAATGGTGGTACCCAGACGGCTGTTGACATCATTCCCGTTATACAGCACCATGGTATCATCCGCTATGGAATATCTGTAAATGATATCCCCTGTCATGGCATATACTTCTCTGTATAATTCCAGTTCTTCATTAGGATTTTTCATTCGTTCCCCTCCTTTTTGCTTTATGTTAAAAAAGAGTTCCGAAAAAACGGAACTCTTCTATAAGTACAGTCATTCAGGCGACATTACTCTTCTGTTCCTTCATCCTCCACAGCTTCCGTAATCACCATTTTGTTCTGCTCCATGAGATATTCACTTACAGTATCAAAGATAAAGCTTTCATAGAGATAATTCTCTCCGTATGAAGCATATTCGGATTCAAACTCTTCAATAGAACCGTAGCTGTACTGTTCAACAATATCTGCTTCAAGGGATTCAACTTCTTCACTTGATAAAGAAATCTTCTCAACCTTGGCGATTTCGCTTGCCACCATCATATACTCAAGCTCAGATTCCGCACTTGCACGACAGTCCTTCTGAACATCCTCATCGGTAAGACTGTTAAGTTCCAGATACTCCTCATATCCAACTCCGAAGTAAGAAGCAATGTAGGTATAATAATTCTTATAATAATTGTAATACTCATTATAAAACATTTCAACCTTATCTTCAGGATATCCGTTTCTGGTACAGTTTTCAATAATGGTTGCCCACAGCGCATACTGATATGCAGACTTCTGTTTCTCTAAATTCTGTTCATAAAGGGAATCCTTAAGATACTTCTCGTAATCCGCTACAGTAGTATATTCTTCCTTGGTGTAGCTTTTAATAAGCTCATCATTCCATTCAGGAACAATGTCTTCACCATAAATGCAATTAACCGTTACCTTAAAAACAACAGCCTTGCCGTTAAGGTCTTCATTACCATAATCTTCAGGGAATGTACAGTCAAGGTCATATTCCTTGCCCACCTCAAGCCCTATAAGCTGATCGTTCAAATCTTTAATAAATCCGCCGCCGATAGTATAGTCATAACCGGTAGCACTACCGTTATCAAACGCTTCACCATCAAGATAACCGGTAAAATCAAGGTTAATCATATCCTTATCCTTAACAGTACCTTCTTTCAGTTCTTCCTTTGTAGTAAGCTTCTCAATAATTGAATCAATAGTCTCCTGTAACTGCTTGTCGGTAACATCTGCCGGCTCTACCTCTATCTCAAGACCCTTAAATTCCCCCAGTGTTACATACTCACTGTAATCGGACAGCACTCTTGTCTTATCCTCTTCAATTTTCTTGCATCCTGAAAATGCCACAGCCATAGCACAGGCAACGGCGATTCCTGCTACAAATCTCTTCTTCATCAAATAATTATTCCTTTCTAAAATCCCATAGGGAAAGTTGAACTACGCAGTGTAACTCTCAAATACTTATAACATATTTCTGTCCAAAAATCAAAGCATTTCACGAAAGTTTCATATTTGTAAAATCTTTATAAACTCAGATCCAGATCCTCCGGTTCAATACTCATAATAATATCTTCATCAACTTCTTTAAGATTGACTATTCTTCCTGCCTGATTAGCCATCGCCCGCTCCAGGAAATTACGTGCCTCCCTTGCATTGGCAAAGTTAGCAGGTTTATTGGCGCATCTGGCCTCAAAATACTCCAGGGTCTTCTGCTTGGCCGCCTCAGTCAGCACATAATCCTGGGCTGCGGCTGTTTGCTTGGTAATGTCCAAAAGCTGCTTTGGCGTATAATCCTCAAATTGAATAAATTTATTAAATCTTGAGCGGAGTCCCGGATTGGAATTCAGGAATTCTTCCATCAAATCTGTATAACCGGCCACAATCACTACCAGATTTTCCCTGTTGTCTTCCATTGCCTTTAAAAGGGTATCCACTGCCTCCTGTCCGAAATCTCCTTCACCCTTTTTGGAGGTCAGGGTATATGCTTCATCAATAAAAAGTATTCCTCCCAGAGCAGAATTGACTACTTCATTAACTCTGGCGGCAGTCTGGCCTATATATCCGCTGACCAGTCCGGAGCGGTCTACCTCAACAAGATGTCCCTTAGACAATACCCCCAGCGAATAATATATTCCTGCCAACATTCTTGCCACCGTTGTTTTACCGGTTCCCGGATTGCCGGAAAATACAAGATGTTTGGAAACAGAGGGCTGTTTCATGCCTCTTTCTTCCCTGATTTTCTGGACGCGCATAAGATTAACGAGACTGTTGACCTCCTTCTTGACTCCCTCCAGTCCCACCAGAGCGTTAAGTTCTTCCAGGGCTTCATCCACTGTTTTTTTGTCGGAACAGCTTTCTTTTATCGCACCTTTAGGACTTAATAATCCAAATTCTCCTGCATATTTTTCCAGCATTCCCACATATGAGGTAAGTCCGTTTATCTCTTTATCCGTGGTAATATCATTACATGCCACATATTCCTGTCCCATATTACGGAATGTATTAATCAACCGGATAGAGCGTCTCCTGCCTGCCGTCATTTTGCCCCCCACATCTGAAAGGATAAAATATTTAAGGGCAAAGGGAATTTTTTTAACGTACTCATCTGACAAAATCTTTTCATTTATACAAATGGATTTTATCATGCCTTCCGTAACTATAAATCCGGTATTTTCTAAAA
>JBJEND010000263.1:0-5451 GCA_051880015.1 Butyrivibrio sp.
AGGCATGATTGAACTGCCGGTACTGTATGAATCATCCAGCTCTATGAAACGGTATTCATTACTGTTCCATATAATAATCTCCTCTGAAAAACGGCTTAAGTGCATCATAATTGTGGAAAGACAGGAAAGAAGTTCAATTACATAATCCCTGTCGGATACGGAATCCATGCTGTTGGCAGTTGCGCCGTCAAAATTGAGAAGGGATGCAGTATATTCCCTGTCCAGAGGATAGGTGGTTCCTGCCAGTGCCCCTGCTCCCAACGGACACAGGTTAAGCCTGTTTTTGATATCATAAAGACGTCCCCGGTCTCTCCGAAACATTTCAAAGTAAGCTCCGAAATGATGTGCCACAGTAACCGGCTGGGCTTTCTGAAGATGTGTAAAGCCGGGCATATAGGTATCAATATTATCCTTCATTATTCTTAAAATAACGTGAAGAAGATTAGTGAGAAGTTCATCAATTTCATGTATTTCATCTCTGACATAAAGCTTCATATCCAGTGCCACCTGGTCGTTACGGCTTCTTCCTGTATGAAGTTTTTTACCTGTATCCCCTATTCTTTCTATTAAGGTAGCCTCTACAAAAGAATGGATATCTTCATATTCAGGGCTTATTTCCAATATACCCTCTTCAATATCCTTTAGAATACTCTCAAGCCCGTCAATAATTGCAAAACGTTCTTCGTTGGTTACAATTCCCTGTTTTGCAAGCATATTTACATGGGCAATGCTTCCGGTTATATCCTGTTTGTAAAATTTTTGGTCAAATGATAAGGAAGCATTAAAGTTGTGTACAAGTTCATTGGTTTCTTTGGTAAATCTTCCTCCCCAGAGTTTCATTTTTATTCATCCTTTCTGTCTAAAACCGTATCGGAAGAAACAGTTTCTTCTTCTTCGGTGTGTTTTTTCTTTGAAAAGCTGTCTGCTAACAGGCTTAATGCTTCTTTTTCCGTAATTTCTTTTTTGAATTTAATCCGGAATACGGAAAATCCCAAAAGAATTATGAGACATATTGAGGAGATAATGGCTCCTGTTTTAAGTCCCCTTGTGTGATATTCAAGTCTTATGCTGTGAACACCTTCTGTAAGCGGAAATGCAATGAAAGCATCTGCAACAGTGGTAAATTCCGTTTTATTGCCGTCTACATAGAGGGTAAAGCTTTCATCATAGGGGATGGAAGCAAAGAACAATCCATCTTCCTTAACGGTGATTTCACCATTTACATGGGTGTCACTGTAATCTGTTACATTAAGTCCCTCATCTGCAAGAGCTTCATAGAACTGAATGAATTTATCAGTATCCATTCTGTAAACATATAATTGGAGATTACCGGAGCCACCATCGGAATCCGTGATGTGAACATGCTGTCCTTCCTTCAAATATCCCAAATCCGCTGTTCTTCCGTGGTCAATGCCTGAATAGAAATCCGATGAATGCTCAATGGTAACTGAAAGAGTTTTAATGGATTTGTTGTTGGAGTAGCAGAAAATATATCCATCCTCCGTAATATCAATATCTGCTGATGTAATACTGTCATAAAAGTGTACAGGCGTAAACAAATCAGTAATTCCTGCTGCACTTTCGGCAAAGGAATTCTGTACCTCGAAAGGATTGGATTCCTCCTCCCAAATCCAGTTTTCATTAAAATCTTCGGGCAGCATAAAGCCAAGAGGAAGAGTGTAGTTCTGCCTGTACAGATATTCATCTCCTGATATGTCATAAAGGCTTAAAAGGGGATTTACGGCAAGTTCTTTTTCACTCAGAAGATATTTTACATTCAGTATTGAATATACTAACGGAGTAGCTCCGTTTACGGCATGGGCATTCATGGAATGTTCAAGTCCAAGCTTTCCGTAAATATTGGTAATTGCACCATAGGCCGTAGAAGAGAATACTGATGCTCCCTTGTAATTATGCCATGCGGATTCGTTTTTGGAACGGTAACCGTTTAATTTGGAAATACGGTAGAAATCCTCATCCTTATTTTCCACATTATCCGTAAGCTCTTTAACGGTTTCGTAATCCCTGAGATAATAGGTACGGTTGGTTGTGGAATAACCCGTATTTTCCATGTTGAGTGTACACTCAACGATACATATGGAAAAAATGATAATGGACAAAATGTTTTTATCCAGTTTATTTGATTTATATACATATATAAATACTGTGTATACCCCTACAAATATAGCAGTCAGGTACAGTACACCGAATTCTATGTCGCTGTCGGTAAGAGTGTTGCCAAGATATATTAAAAATATCATGACGCCCCAGAAACTTCCGGCAATCTGGACATTGCTGCTGTACTTAATATTTTTCACTGCATCATAGCATATAGTGAGAAGCAGAAAAATATATATGAAGGACTGGCGGCAGGGCAGACTGTTAGGGTAATGGAAGCCATGCCAGATAAAGTTGGGTATATTCATGTTAAATGCAACGAAGAAAACAATTAAAGCCAGAATCTTCATTACTTTTTCACGCTTTGATATTCTGTTGTTTGTAATATATATAGGCACTAGAAGAAGTACAGCAACACCGCAGTATATATTCGGTAAATGATCAAGTCCGGTGCTTACTTTTATGTTCAGCAAATGTCTCTGCATAATTGTGACAAAGGAGAAATAGCGGGTAAGCGTATCCGGGAAATTAAAGCTTGATGAAGCTGTATATTCCAATGCATAAATTTCCGGAAGCAGCAGTATTGCTGACAGTCCGCCTGCTAACAGAGAGTACAGTATAAATCGTAAAATGGCTCTTGCATAATCTGTTTTATCTTCAAAAACGGGCATGGAAAAAATATATACAATAAAGTATATTACGCAGGAAATACATACCATTATGGCAATATAATAGTTGGAGAGAATTGTAAGTCCCAGAGTGAAGGTATACAAAAGCCCCTTGCCCTCCCTGATAAGTCTTTCCAGCCCCAGTATTACAAGCGGCAGTAAAAGAATACAGTCAAGCCACATTATGTTCCAGCTGAAAGCGGCAATATATCCGGAAAGGGCATAGAAAAGACCAAAAGCCGCAGCACCGATGTGGATTTTATTATTGTGCTTACACAGATAATAGGTACATGTAAGACTTGAGCCTGCCAGCTTTAAGATAATGATTACATTCATTATTTCTATCATGTACTTCTGCGGAAACAGGGCTATAAAAAAATTAATGGGACTGGACAGATAATATCCGTATATTGCCATGAAATTGGAACCCAGGCCTATGTCCCAACTGTATTGCAGGCTTCCTCCGGTCCGGATTTTTTCCCACAGTTCAGAGAAAAAAGGACAGTACTGATGGTACATATCCGAACGCAGATAGCATACATCTCCGAAAGGCCATATACCTCGTATAACATAAATTGCTGTAAGAATTACCAAGGGAACCAGAAATGCCAGTACATATACGGCCCTTCCGTTTACCAAATCATGGATTGCCATTTTCCTGAAATGACTGTTCTGTGTTTTAACGGAAGCAGAATTATTCTTCATTTATATCCTCCTTTTTGTTAAAAATAAAGAATTTACTTGCGAAATAGTTAATTATTACGACTATTATACTGATTATTATTTTGGCAATAAGCTCATGCATATTCATAACCTTTACAGTAAGGGCAAGAAATGCTTCTTCTATGAGCAGTGAAAGAACCCTTGCGCCTACAAATGCCGCAAATTCCCTTATAATCGTTTTGGCAGCCCGGCTTTTGCTTTCGAAGACAAAAATCTTATTGGTTATAAATGCAAAAATTACGGATACAGCCCAGGCAATGGCATTGTATACAATGGGATCCAGTTTTGTATAATGATACAGAATAAAATATGCAATGTAATTGACTGCTGTTGTGAGTATTCCGAATATAATATATGTCAGAGTCTCACGGTTGAACAGTTTATGAGTCAGCTTTTTTATTAAGTCCTTCATCTGAAACATGATCCTTTCCCATGGAATTCTCTCTGGCTATATAAATAGGGCGGTGCTTGATTTCCGTATATATTCTGGCAATATACGCACCCAGAACTCCGATGGATATTTCTACAATTCCTCCCAGGAGTAACACAATAATAATGGTGGAAGCATAGCCGGGAGCATCGATTCCCTGGACAATGGTTTTAATCAATATGAAGATTGCATAAATTATTGCTATTCCGGAAAGGGTAAAGCCCATTATGGACAGCAGTTTCAGCGGAACAACGGAAAAGGACAGTATTCCGTCCATGGCATACCGTGTAAGACCCTTAAAACTCCATTTGGTGGTTCCCATGGCTCTTTCCACATTCTCGTAGGGAATCCACTCAGTATCAAAGCCCACCCAGCAGAAAATGCCCTTGGAAAATCTCTGTACTTCTGAAAGCGAAACTATGGAATCTGCCATATTACGGGTCATAATTCTGTAGTCAACTGCACCGTAAGGCATTTTAACATCGGTCAGTTTATTGTTCAGTTTATAGAAATTGCGGGAAAAGAAACTTCGTATGGCCTTCTCACCCTTGCGATTGGTCCGGTATGCGGCACAACAGTCATGTCCCTTTTCAACGCTTTCAATCATTCTGGGAATAAGGGCAGGGGGATGCTGTAAATCCGCATCCATAATAATGACATAGTCGCCCGTGGAATTGGAAAGCCCTGCATACATGCCGGCTTCTTTTCCAAAATTGCGTGAAAAAGAAATATATTCTACATAATCATAGGTGGAAGCCAGTCCCTTAATTAAAAGCAGTGTATCATCTTTGCTGCCGTCATCTATGAAAAGATATCTGAAAGAATAGTCTTCGATGGAATGAAGTATTTTTTCTGTTTCCTTGAAAAAAGTAGTCAGTACTTCCTGCTCATTATAGCAGGGAACAATTATATCCACGGTTTTCATTATATTACCCCACATAAAACATAATCTTACTAATTATATAATAATTGGGAGATACTGTCAAACAGGTGATAAAAAAATGCCCCGAAAAATTCGGGGCATCGAGGTATGAAAAAATTATTTGTTTTCAATTTCTGCATGCTTCATGGCACGAACCTTTAATGAAAGACCGAAAAGGTTGATGAAACCTTCTGCATCATGGTGGTCATATAAATCACCGGTTGTAAAGGATGCAATGGACTCATTGTAAAGTGAGTACGGAGAAGTGGTTCCGGCTTTGATGATGTTACCTTTGTAAAGTTTGAATTTAACTTCTCCGGTAACGTATTCCTGGGTCTTTTCAATAAAAGCCTGAACAGCCTCACGAAGAGGAGTGAACCATTTTCCTTCGTATACAATCTGGGCAAATTTGTTACCCATATCCATTTTCATGGTGGTTGTATCACGGTCAAGAATTAATTCTTCAAGCTGCTGATGTGCTTCATAGAGAATGGTTCCGCCGGGAGTTTCATATACGCCTCTGGATTTCATTCCCACAACACGGTTTTCAACAATATCTACAATGCCGATACCATGCTTGCCGCCGAGAC
>JBJEND010000264.1:0-5445 GCA_051880015.1 Butyrivibrio sp.
AGAGGTCAGGTTGCCGCTTTCATCATATGTATATGCCGTGGCTGCCCCGGAAGGGTCAGTCATTTTCGTTACCCTGTGCATTATGTCATACTCATAAGAAGTAGTCCGGTCCATGCTGTCAGTTTCTGTTATCAGGTTTCCGGCCATATCATAGACGAAACTTCTTTGGTAGCCGTTAGGGGTGGTTATTCCGGTTAAGCGGTGGATTTCATCGTAAGAATAAGTATATTCTCCGCCATCTGCCTGTATCATTTTAGTGGTAAGCCCGTTTAAATCCACCTCATATGAGGTTACATTGCCCAAAGGGTCTGTTATTCCCGTAACATTATTGTGTTTATCATAGGTATAGGATGTAACAGCGCCCCTTGGTGATATGACTTCTGTTAAATTGCCCACGCTGTCCGTGACATATTCCGTGATGTACCCGTTGGCATCCTTTACTTTGATTAGATTACCCACCGGGTCATAAAGATACTCGGTTCTGCCTCCTTCCGGTTCCGTAACTGCCATAAGACGGCAAAGCTCATCATATTCATATATGGTTATATTTCCGTTGCCGTCAGTTACTGTGGTAAGTTCATTAAGCTTACCATAGGTACAGGATTTTTTTATCCCGTTGGCATCTGTTACTGAGATTAAATTTCCATTGGCATCATATTCATAGAAGGTTTCGGCTCCAAGGGGATTAACCTCTCGAATCAGCCTGTTCATTTTGTCATAGGTATAGTTGTATACCCCACCATTTTTCTCTGTCCGGGTCAGTAAATTTCCGGCCCCGTCATAGGTGTATTCCGTTGTTGTATTTTCTGCATCGGTACAGGAGGTCAGGCGGTCCAGCGGATCATATGTATATAATGTTTTGTTTCCGTCTGTTCCAATGACTGATACTATTCTTGAGAAGCTGTCATATTCATAGCTTTCACTGCGTCCTGCAGCATCAGTTACGGATATAAGATGTCCAAAGTCATCATATATGTATATAAGTTCTGTATCTGTATTGTCGGATACCCTAATCAGTCTTCCCATACTGTCATAAGCGTACAGTTTAATAAGCCCTGCACCATCAGTGGATTTTATGGTTCTGCCCAGAGCATCATATTCATATTCTGAAGAGGTTTCGTCAGACAAAATTATTTCCGTTGTATTACCCATAAGGTCATATTTTATCTCATGGGAACTTCCGTTGGCATCCGTTATACGGGTTATATTTCCCACAGCATCATAGGTATAGGCGGTTATTCCGTTAAGTGCATCGGTAACTGTGAGAAGCCGCTGCATTCCGTCATAGGAATAGTTGGTTATGTTACCATCGGCATCCTTTGTGGAAATCAGGTTATTGACTTCATCATATACATTCATGGTGGTATTGCCCAGGGCGTCTGTAACTGATACCGGATTTCCGTTTAAATCATAAATGGCAGAGGATACATTGCCCAGAGCATCCCTTACTTCCACCACTCTTCCTGCATAATCGTACCGGTACCATGTGTTATTCCCTGTGGAATCCGTAACGCTTATGGGGCGGTTAAGGGAATCGTATGTATAGTATGTAGTGCCTCCAAGAGGATTCGTGAAATTAACAAGATTATTATTGCTGTCATATTCATAGGTATTGCTTCTGTTTTCATTCTCTGTTTTTCTTATTACATTGCCACATTCATCATAACTGTATTCCGTTATCAGACCCGTTTCATCAGTATGCTTTTTTACCCTGTCCATCAGGTCATATTCATAGGTAACCTTCGTCTCATCAGGATAAATTATTTCCCTTAACTGTCCTGTTACTGTATAAGCATAGTAAGTAACATTTCCAAAGCTGTCTGTATGACTAACCGGCAGTTTCAGAACAGGGTCATAGGTATTCTCTGTTATATTTCCATCCGGGCCGGTGACCTTGATAAGGTTTCCATCAATGTCATAGACATATGTATACACAGCCGTGTTGGGAAGAGTTTCTTTGATTTTGCGGTTTCGGCTGTCATATTCATACAGGATAACATTGCCGTTGCCATCAGTTTCTGACATTTGGTTGCTGTTGCCGTCATAGGTATAGGTGTGTACATTATTCTGCGGGTCAACAGCCTTAACTATATTATGGAGCCCGTCATATACAAAATCTGTTGCATAACCCATGGGGTCGGTTATGCGGATTATGCTGCCTGTTTTGTCCAAAGTATAGCCGGTATAACCGCCGTCCTCTGTCTGTTCTCCAATCTGCACTCCCGCTGCATTATACATTTTACGGGTGGTACTTCCGTCCGGTGCCACAACGGTTATAAGCCGGTTCATTGAGTCATAATAATATCTGTACTCATTGCCGTTGTAATCCTTATGGGATGAAACTACAGCACCTGTATAAGAATAGTATTCAATATCTCCCCTTTGATTTCTATGGCTTATTACCCTGTGAAGGCTGTCATAGGTATAGGTTTCATAAGTGTCATCGGCATAGATTATTTTAGTTAAGTCTCCCGAAGCGGAATACTGATACCGGGTAATGCCTCCGTTAAAATCCGTGACGGAAGTTATACGACTTTTGCTGTCATAGGTCATGCTTTTTACTGCATTATCCCTGCGGGTCATGGAAAGTACGTTACCTTTAGCATCATAGGTATATGTATATTCATCATCCTTTACCAGGTTGTTGGCAAAGTCGTAGCTTTTTGTTTCAGTTTTTCCGTCCGGATACTGTATTTTAGTTGTACGATAGCTGCTGTCATAGGTGTATGTTGTTACATTGCCGCATGCATCCGTGGTAACCGTCTGGTTTGTGAGGTATTTAAGCTGCACTGTATTACCATTGGCATCAGTCTGTTTCGTAACTCTTCCCAGACTGTCATAGGTGTTATATACCACTCTGTTGTTTTCCTGGTCATACCATGATGTCATATGGTGGTTATTATCATATACATATTTCACAGTATTTCCGTTGGCATCGGTATATTCCGTAAGATTCCCTGAAGTATCATATTTATATCTTAATACCGCCCTGTCGGGAAGTGTCACTGCTGTAATTCTTCCTGTGGTATCACAGGTTATTCCATATATCTTCCCGGAGGGTGAAGTAATACTTTTTATCCTGTAGCTGTCATCATATGCTACAGCTGTTGTAAAGCCTTTGTCATCTACTGTGGCATTAAGAAGACCCATTGCATTAAATTTCTTATATGAACCGTCCTTATCCCATATCTCATAGCGGTACAAAGTATCCGCACCGGAAACATATGATATCTTTTTAAATGTATAATTGTATCCGTCCGGTGACTTATATCCTCCCTTTCCATCCGGAGTAAAATACAATGTTTTTCCGTCACCCATGCGCCATGCAATACTTCCGTCTGCAATAACTGACAGACTTTCATCATATGCAAAACTCCAGTTGCTTCCAAAAACTGAATTAGTAACATCTCCTTTGGAATTATAGGTTCTTTCTATGGCAAAGTCTCCGTTAAGGTCGGGGATAGAGGCATCCACAGTATTAAAATAAAAATTGCCCGTATTCAGGTTAATTGGTTCATAACCATACTCACAGTGCAGCCCCCTGCCCATCAGGGCATTATCTATTTTCTTTTTTTCATCTACAGTAAGGCTGCCCACACTGTAAGGTTTGGCTGTCCCCGGGTTTCTTATAAATATGGTGTTGTTTTCCAATAAAAGAGTATCATTTGCCCTGTTATCCCTCATAAGGGTGGAAAGGGATACGCCGTAATGATTTGCAATGGCAGGGAAGGTGTCAAGCTGTTTTACCTTGTATATAAGAAATTTATCACCTGCTGCTTCCTTTCCCGTGACCCCATCCTTTGATGCCCGGGCTGTTACCTGGTATATTTTATCGTACCGGAGTCCTCCAAAGGGATTTGACTGCCAGTTAGACTGTTTATCCTTATATTTTGTGCCTTCGGGAAACTGTGCCAGAAGGGCTGTGCTGTCAGGATATTTATAGCTGGCACTTGCTGACGTATACTGATATGTTCCCTCCGGAGTAATCCTGTATTGAATAAGGGCTCCGGGTGTTGCTACGCCGTCAGCAAATACAGTATCAAAGGTCAGCTTACCGGATATATTTTTCTCTGTAACCGGTCTTAAATTAATTGTGGTGGAATTTAACGGATACGCTGTATCCACCGGATCAGGTATGTGCCAGTTAATGGTAAGGGCAGGCTTATTGGCTCCGCTACGGTCGTGAAAAACCTCGCACTGCATGCTCTCATCCTCTGCCTTAAGTACAAAGCCGTTATTGACTGTTGTACCCATTACCCAATTATTCACTGCCTCCGTTATATCCCATTTTATCCATCCGGGAGCACTGTTGGTTTTCTGATATTCCACAAGGGAATGGGCCATGCTTAACTGGTTATTCCATGTGATTTTGGCAGGGTCCCAGCTTTGATCCACGGTAAAAAGTCCGAAATTGGAATTTCCTTTACTCCAGCCTGTGTAATGATACAGACTTAAGGAGGCGCTGTCTATTTTGGCCTCTTTTGATATCTGTGTAAAATCGTAATTAATCTGTATATAAGTTCTGGTTCTTTGTAAAAGTGAGCCGGTTATATTCAGGTTGTTGCTGACAATTCCGTCATCATAACCACAGTAGGGGTAGTGGTTTTCCCCTATGACATAGTCTGCATTGGTTTCCTCCACGCAGTACAGTCCTATGCTGTCAGAGGATACATCTATTGACGGATCAATTCTTACAGGATATGCCCTTTCCGGGGAATTAAGCCATGCTTCATCCGCTGTAATGACTGCAGTGTATTTTCCTCCTTCTTCTTTGAGTTCAAGCTTTACTGCCGTGGACACATTGCCGGAGGCATCGGACATTTCCGGAGCGGTTATGGCAAATACCGCTTCCTTGGAGTTCTGTGCATAGGCATTTATTATTCCTTTTTCTTCTTTCAGAGTCAGATTTCCGGCTTTAATTTCAAAGTTGAACTGATTAAGAGACACAACTTTATTAAGCACTATATCCTCTTTTATTACGTCTCCCAGCACCGTGTACTGGTAGTCAATTCCCTCAAATACATCATTGTATAATACGGCATTATCCACTGCCACAGGTCTTGTAAAGTCTCCCTCCAGGGGAATAAGTTCCATTTCATAGCCATCCTTGTACAGCCTTACTCCCCTTTTGTGGGATATTTCCACAGGAAGCTGTACTTTGTAGTCATTTGCCCTGTTCTCAAAGCACACAGGAATAAAAAGAATGCTTTTTTCTGTCAGTGTATTGTCCACCTGTTCAAAGCTTCCTTGTTCTGTTACATAGGTATTGGAGGCTCCTCCGATACGGGTTACATAGGTATTTTCTCCTGTCAGGTAAGTCTCGGAATACTCATCCACATATACAAGAGTTCCTTCCGGCTGTTCTTCTTCATAGTATTTCAAAGGTTCACGAAGGGAAGCAGTTTTTTTATAGATAACCCTGTTCATTTCGGTTACTGCCTCAGG
>JBJEND010000265.1:0-5413 GCA_051880015.1 Butyrivibrio sp.
CTTCCGGAAGATAAAGAGGACACAATGGATATGTCAGAGGTAGATGGAGCTGTTTATAACGACATTTATGAAGTTTTATCCTCAACCTCCATAGGCAAATATCTTACATATTCCGAAACAGAATTTGAAATTGATACAAAATTATACATTAATGATTATATTGCATGTAATAATAGGGAAGGTATTGAACTTTCCAAGTATGAGATGATTCAGGCGTACGGAAACTTTGAAGAATTCTGGCAAAACCACCATATAGTTATTACGGATGATCTCATTTACATAGAAGATGCGCAGAACAGAATAGTAAAAAATTGTGCATATATAATGATTTCAGAGAATGAGGAGATTAAAGAAGCACTTATTTCCAATGGTTATGAAGCTGTTTATGAATTGTTTGAATATATGGATAAAGAACTGCAGAATAAATTGGAAAAAGCAGGGCATTTTGCAATCATGTATACAATGGAGGCATTTGGATGTGAAATTATAAATGGTTATTTCGGTTTAAGAATTACAGAAATGATTAATTATATTCCAAAGGAAGCTCTGTATCTGACAAAGCTGTATCAGAATGACTGCTGGAGCATAAGATTCGGAGGAGTAAACAATAGTCTGGAATGTCTTAATATGACATGTACGGATTGCATGAATTTAAGTGAATCCGTTAGTCTTAATTTGTATGGGCATGAAGGAACTCTTAAAGAAATAAAGCTGATATGTTACAAATCGTCGGACACAATTCCGGATTATTGTATGCCCACTGTAACGGCCTGCCTTAAAGCAATGGGCTGCAGTGACAATGCTGTATCGGCATTTTCGGGAAAAATACCAAAAGCCAGCGGCAGCATGGATAATCTGTATTTTATCGTTGATAATACAGACAATAATACCATTGGCATCAAGCTTTTTGTTAAATAAGGAATATCCCCGTTTTCACAGAATATATTTTGAATAGAAAATATTCGGAGGTGTTTTGTGGGAAAAAAAGTACTTGCTGTTTTAAAGGTATTGGCAGTTTCTTATGTTATAACAGGACTTTTACTGTTGCTGGCCGCATTTTTAATGCTTAAATTAAAACTGGGGGAGGCTGAGGTACGGCTTATTATTATGGTTATATATGGTATTGCTTCCATTGCGGCGGGATTGATTTTTGGTAAAATAAAAGGCAGTAAGCGCATGTTTAACGGTGCATTAATCGGACTTTTATATTTCGGAATACTTTTCTTAATCTCTCTTATTGCCAACAAAGGATTCAGCGGTGAACTGCAGAAAAACGTAATTTCACTGATTATCTGCATTGCAGGGGGAACAATCGGAGGAATCATAAGTTAAATTATTGACTGTGCGTTAAAATAAAGTTATACTATAAGAAAAAAGTATTTCGGGAGGAACATAAATGAAAAACAATAATGCAGCACGGGAACTCAATGACATCGCCAGAGATTTTCAGGCAAGTCAGGTGAGAGCCAATGAAATTTATAATGCAATCGGAAAAGCATACTATGCCAAGGCAAAGGATAATCCGGATGAAGAATTCAGACAGCTTTTCGCTGATATGGATACTGTTTTAAAACAGCAGGAACAGATGGAGACAAGAAGAAAGTTTTTAAATGGAATTGTAGTATGCAGCAAATGTAAGTCAGAAAACAATGTGGCACTTTCCTTCTGTGCCAACTGTGGAACTCTTCTTCCTCACAGGCAGGTAGCTTCTAACGACGGACAGCTAAGATGTACCAACTGCGGTAATATAATTCAGCCCGGCCAGGCTTTCTGTGGCAACTGCGGAACAAAAGCTCCTGAGGCACCGGCACCTGCACCACAGGCAGCACCTGCACCGGCACCTGCACCACAGGCAGCACCTGCACCTGTGCCTGCACCACAGGCAGCACCGGAAGAGACAGCTCCTATACAGACAGAATCAGCAGCCACAGTTGAAAATACACCTGTTGCACAGCCTGAACCTGCAGAGTTCTATTCTGCACCTGAGGCCTCTGCGCCGGCAGCACCTGCACAGGAATTTAAGGTTTTCTGCGGTAACTGCGGAACAATGATTACTGACCCTGAAGCTTTATTCTGCCCGAACTGCGGAAACAAAGTTGTGAAGTAATAATACAAGGAGCTAATATCTATTGTCAGATACAAAAGGTTTATCTGAACTACAGAGGTTTAGAAATAATTGAGTTATTTCTCAGGATGAATATGAATGTGCAATAGAAAAACTTTCGAAGCAGATGTATTTCATTTGGGCTTATATCCCACAGGCTGCTATAGCTAACAAATAATTTAATTTTTTACATGTCAGCCCCACGGCTTCCGTGGGGCTGACATTATCTTAAATTTCTCCCTAAGGCTAGTTCTGATGCGGAGCGGGACAGAATAATTGATTGTTTTCTCCCTAAGGCTGGCTCTGACATGACGTGGGACAGAAAAAATGACTGGTTTCAATAGGAAATTCTTCCTTTATAGCCGGAAATCACGTTCTTGGACAGAAATAAATCTTAGAATCCCTGAATTTACGAAAAATATGAATAAAATCTCTGCCATAAGGGAGGGATAATGCTTTTTTTGTAGAAATGCCATATACTCATTGGCATATTTTCTTCCTCAAGCACACTATTAGCATTCCCTAGACAGATAATTTGTAGAAGAATGCCTTTATAATGAGAATTATTACTATTAGTCTAGAATTTGGGAATGGTGGACGCGGACCAGGAAAGCGTTTGGCAGAAAACCACGGAATTGTTTTGAGAGAAGTTTTTTATAGTAACTCTTGTTCAATATAAAATCTGTCAGAAATAGGTGTGGGCAATAATTATAATTGAAAAGAGACTGAGTTGGTTGCTTTATGAAAATATGAAGATAAAAGTGTCAGAAGCAAAAGAAAAAACATTAAAAAAAATATTTTAAAATATTATTGAGGGCTGTCATCTTATTTCATATCAGTTGACTTTGGGTTCAAGTGTTCTTGATGTGTCCGGAGCCATAGTCCAGAAACGAGTAAATCTCTATGTACACCTTGAAACAATTATAATCCCTTACTATACTTCCCGTTTAACAAAAATAAGTCTTATTCTTATAAAAAAATGTTGACAACTACAATCGATTACTATAGTATATAGTTTGTAGAAGGAATAAAAATCCATTGGTGTATATACAAAAGAGGCAAACTTGTAGAAATATAAGGACGCAAAGCTTGGAGTCTAAGGTAGTATTGTTAACATATTACTATGATAGTTCAGTTGCAACGATTCAATCACTGCAGCTTTTTTTATGCACAAAAACCACATGTGAGTCAGCATGTATATATTAAGGAGGATGAAATGTTAAGAAAAAAATTAGTTACATTGGGTTTGGCAACAGTTATGGCGATAGCAGCGTTAAGCGGCTGTAAGGGGCAGAGTGGTTCGACGCAGGAGGTTACATCAGAGACTGTGAGAACCACAGAACCTACAACGCCGGAGGAAACCACAGGTGAAGAAGCAACAAGCAAAGAGGAAGAAACCTCATCCCAGGCAGAAACCAGTCCGGAAGTTATGGGAAGGGTGGATGCAGAAGACATCTGTAAGAACATATCCATAAATGGCAAACTGGTGGAGTTCCCTTGGACCTTGAATAAGCTGGGGGAGGAGTATGAGTTTGGATATTTAAGTGAAGGAGAAGATGGCAATTACGGAGCATATTTACAATATGATGGGAAAAATATTATTCCGGTTGTAATAAAGCCAGAAAAAGATGTGGACAGAAATTCAACTATATACTACATATCTTTTAATTTGATAAGTGACATATCATTGTATGATTTTCAAAAAGAATCTACCATAGAAAACATAGTAAAAAAACTTGGAAATCCGAGTAAAATAAAGAAAAATGATATATCATTAAGCTATATTTACGAGACCGATGAAATATATTTATTGTTTGATTTTAGTGTGGATGATAATAAGTTGAATAATATAAATATTATTTATGATTTGAATAGTTAATTGAAAAAATAAAGGAGAAAAAATGGCAGATACAAAAGATTTATCAGAATTAATAGATGAGACAATGAAGGAACAAGAATACGATGCAACAGAAAATATTGCTAAAGTAACCATTGGACTTATTGAAAATACACAGGGTGTAACACTTACAGAAGAACAAATCAAAATATGTACAGAATTACAAGACAAAACGGGAAACGAAATATTTGAAGATTTATTAACTAAATATAGTGTTAGTAAAGATATATTTGGAACAATAAATATTTGTTTTAATATAATAAATGGATTGGCTTCAGCTGTGGATTTGTGTAATAATGTTGGACAAATATATGAGGCAGTAAATATGTATACGGAAGGGAATGAAGTTAGTGCAGCAACTATTTTATCAGTTACTCTTGATACCCTCGGCAATATAATCAGCTTTATTCCAGGCTGTGATCTTATTTCATATCAGTTGACTTTGGGTTCAAGTGTACTTGATGTAGCCGGAGCCATAGTCCAGAAACGAGTAAATCTCTATGAAGACCTTGAAGCACTTCTGGATGAAGTAATGGGAGGCACATCCACAGCGGAACAACAGGTGGAGATGGTGGAAATATACCAGTCATATGTTTACTTTGTACAGCAGGGTGGCCCGGAAGGAATTAAGCTGTATAAGGCAATTCTGGACGAATACGGCTGGATATTTGAACTGGCAGGCGTGGATATGACGGAGATGAATGCACGCAGACAGGAACTTGAGGAACTGGAGGAGGTATATATAAATATAAGCCCCTTGATAGAACAAATTAGTATATTAGATGTTGACCACGATGGAATTATTACAAGTGAAGAAATCAGTCTTAATGTTGAAAAAGTTACTGCTTCTGAAAAATCTGAACAACAGGTAATAGACCCGATTGTGCTGGATTTAAATAAAAACGGAAAATACACTACAGATACAGAAAATGGAACATATTTTGACTATGCTGGAGATGGATTTGCCGAGAAAACAGCATGGGCAGAAAACGGAGATGGATTGTTGGTGTACGATAGGAACGGAAACGGGATTGTAGATAATGGAAGTGAGCTTTTTGGAGATAAAACTGTTTTGCTGGACGGAAGTGTAGCATCTAATGGCTTTGAGGCATTAAGTGAACTGGATACTAATGGGGATGGTATAATTAACAAAGAAGATGAAAAGTTTGACCATTTGAGAGTTTGGATAGATGCGAACAATGACGGCATAAGTCAGGAAGATGAACTTTTCTCATTAAGTGACTTAAAAATTATAGGATTAAATTTGGGATCCACTGTTACCAATGAGAAGGATGAAAACGGCAATGTAGTTGCAAGGAAATCAACAATTATATTTGATGATGGTTCTCAAACGGATAGAGAGTGTGAAATTTTTTCTGTAAATAGTTAAATATTGGGTCTTCTATGATAAA
>JBJEND010000266.1:0-5397 GCA_051880015.1 Butyrivibrio sp.
GTTTCATCTATTCCAAAATACTGTGCTGCCTCTTCATATCTTACAAATCGTTTCATCATGTTGGATGCCTCATATCCACGAGGCGATAATATAACTGACATATACTCACCTACTTATAAAAATCATCTTCTACGATTCTGAATGTCTCCAAATACTCATCAAGAATCTCAGTATTTACCAAAACCAACTGACCGACCTTATAACATGCTTTTGCATCTTTAGCCAACTCTTGAAATTTGCTTAAACCCATACTATACATTTTGGCTCCTTCCGCATATCTCACAAACTTCTGCACGCTTCTTTTGTTAGGTGTTTCTTTACCTGTCATATCCATGTCTCCTTTCCATGTTTTTTTCCATAACGCAAAAAGAGGATACTTTCTAAATTTCTTTAGAAAATATCCTCTAAGTAGTGCTTATCTTTTAATTTTGCTTTTCAATAAAATTGTAAATCCTTGTACACTCTTTGTTATGACTATTGCTTTTGATGGTCAAAATAATGGTCAAATGACCATCCCACACCCTTCAAACCCGCATAAATACTGGATTTTTTAGGTTGTACTTCGCATCGTCGGAAACAATAGTACATCCCTTATCGCCGGTGAGTCTGTAAGCAACATCACCATTCTGTCGATACCGAAGCCGATTCCTCCCGTAGGGGGCATACCAATGTCAAGAGCATTAAGGAAGTCCTCATCTGTATGGTTGGCCTCCTCGTCGCCTGCAGCTAACAGCTCTTCCTGGGCAGCGAAACGCTCTCTCTGGTCTATTGGGTCATTTAACTCTGAATAAGCATTGGCCATCTCCCAGCCATTCATGAAGAACTCGAAACGCTCAACATATTCCGGATTCTCCGGTTTTTTCTTGGTAAGAGGTGATATCTCAATAGGGTGATCCATTAAGAAAGTAGGCTGGATTAAATGCTCCTCAACAAATTCTTCAAAGAAGAGATTCAGTATGTCACCCTTCTTGTGGATTTCCTCATATTCCACATGATGTTCTCTGGCGGCAGCTCTTGCCTCCTCGAGAGTGTGAATTTCATTAAAGTCAACGCCTGTATATTTCTTAACTGCGTCAACCATGGTAATTCTCTCAAAAGGCTTGCCAAGGTCCATCTCAATCCCGTTATAAGTAATAACGGTAGTGCCAAGAACCTCCTGTGCCACATGTCTGTATAAATTCTCGGTAAGGTCCATCATTCCGTGATAATCTGTAAAGGCCTGATATAACTCCATGAGAGTGAATTCGGGATTGTGTCTTGTGTCCACTCCTTCATTACGGAAAACCCTGCCTATCTCATATACCTTTTCAAGGCCGCCCACTATAAGTCTCTTAAGATATAACTCAAGAGAAATACGGAGCTTCTCATCTTCGTCAAGAGCATTAAAATGTGTTACAAAGGGTCTTGCTGCAG
Organism: Butyrivibrio sp.; assembly: GCA_051880015.1. Classification (GTDB taxonomy): domain Bacteria; phylum Bacillota; class Clostridia; order Lachnospirales; family Lachnospiraceae; genus Eshraghiella. Next base: position 1,414 of record JBJEND010000266.1, read on the forward strand.
CGCCCCCTGCATTGGATACAAGCATCGGAGTCTCAACCTCCATAAAGCCCTGGGAATCAAGGTATTTACGGATTGCGGTAATTATTTTGGAACGCTTGATAAAGGTATCCTTTACCTCAGGATTCATAATCAGGTCAACATATCTCTGACGATATCTTAAATCCGTATTGGTAAGTCCGTGATATTTCTCCGGAAGAATCTGAAGACTCTTGGATAATAAAGTAACCTTCTCCGCGTGAATGGAAATCTCACCGGTCTTGGTCTCAAATACCTGTCCTGTAATGCCGATTACATCACCGATATCAAATTTCTTAAAATCAGCATAATCCTCTTCACCTATACTGTCCCTTGCTACATAGGACTGGATAGTACCCTGAAGATCCTGCACATGACAGAATGAAGCCTTTCCCATAACACGCTTTGACATCATTCTTCCTGCGATGGTAACAGTCTGACCATTTAAAGACTCAAAGTTGTCCTTAATTTCCTGACTGTGATGTGTCACATCATACTTTGTTATCTCAAAAGGATTCTTTCCTCTCTCAATTAAATCCTTTAATTTGTCTTTTCTTACCTGTATTAATGCGTTGGTATCCTGAACCTGCTGTCCGTTATTCTGCTCTGCCAAGACTTTCACTCCTTTATATTTATTCTCTGGTGACTTTGACTACTTTGTACTGTGCAATACCTGCCGGTGTCTCCACCTCTGCAATATCCCCTGCCTGCTTACCGATTAACGCTTTTCCTAATGGAGACTCGTTGGAAATTTTATTCTCAAGACTCTTTGCTTCTGTTGAACCTACCAATTTAAATTCGATTTCCTCATCATATTCCATATCGATTACAGTTACGATACATCCAAGATTGGCAGTACCCTTGTTGGCAGCATCATCATCTGCTACTTCTGCATTTTTGAGGATTTTTTCGATTTCCTCAATTCTTGCCTCTATATCCCTCTGCTCATCTTTGGCAGCATCATATTCCGCATTTTCGGAGAGATCTCCCTGTTCTCTGGCTTCCTTAATCTTCTGGGCAACCTCTTTTCTCTTAACAACCTTAAGATCCTGTAATTCGTCCTCCAGTTTTTTAAGACCCTCATATGTCATTAAATTCTTCTTCTCTGCCATTATATAACTCACTCACCTTTCTCTTTATTGCCATGAAAATAAGATTTCCATGACCCGCCCCGCCTGCCGGTACGGTCTGTTTTCTTAGGCGGAAACGCAAAAACATATAATTCACATTATTATAGAATAAATGAATTTCATTTGTCAATCATTCTTTTATCCAACAACTCAAAGAGTTCACTGAGGCTCTCCGTGTGGTTTACTTCATCTCTTAACGCCGCACAGTTATGCAGTCCCGATGTGTACCAGGACACATGCTTTCGCATCTCTCTCACAACCATAAATTCCGGCTTGTACTGCAGCATAAGCGTTGCATGACGCATAATCATAGCCCTGCGTTCCGAAACAGAAGGCTTATCCGGTGGTATTTCCCCCTTCAAAGCAGCGTTAATTTCCCTGAATATCCAGGGATTGCCCCTGGCGCCTCTGCCTACGGCAATTCCTGCACAGCCGGTATCCTGAAACATTTTCAGGGCGTCCTCTCCTGAAAATATATCGCCATTCCCAATAACGGGAATGGAAACTTTCTCCACAACCTGCCTGATTATATCCCAGTCAGCTTTTCCTGAATAAAACTGCTCTCTGGTCCTTCCGTGTACCGTAACCGCCGCTGCACCGGACTCCTCCATTATATGGGCAAACTCTGCTGCATTCACACAGTCCTCGTTAAAGCCCTTGCGAAATTTCACGGTAACGGGAACGTTAACTCTCTTCACCATATTTTCCACAATACGCCCGGCAAGGATGGGATCCTTCATAAGTGCCGAGCCTTCATTATTATTGACCACCTTTGGTACAGGGCAGCCCATATTTATATCAAATCCGGCAAAGCCCCTGTCCTCCAGTCTTGAGGCGATTTCCCCCATTATTTCCGGTTCGGAGCCGAATAACTGTAAAAATACTGGAGCCTCCGACGGCTGCGTCTGCATCAGAAGCTCCGTATTTTTATTATTATACAGCACAGCTTTGGCACTAACCATCTCCGTTACGGCATATCCGCAGCCCTGCTCCCTGCACAGGATACGATATGGCAAATCGGTTACACCTGCCATAGGTGCCAGCATAACGGGATTATCAATTTTAACTGTTCCAATTTTCATAAATGTATTCCGTTTCCGTTATATTATATATCTGCAGCCTCGTGAAGAAAAAATACCCTATAGAACATCTCCAGTGCCTCAAAAGTATCCACATGCTCTGCCCTTATTTTTTTAACCTTAAGGGCAGCTCCGATTTCGTCATAGAGCAGGTCTCCTTCATCTGCCACCGTTTCCAGTGTAAGGCTGCCTTCTTCGGTAAATTTTAATATAAGGATTCCCCCCACATCTTCCGTAAAAAGTACGGACATTATTTTAAGCTCGTCCTTAATACTTTCCGGCAGGCGGTTAAATTCCTCATTTAAAAAATATTTTTTGTCATATGCACTTGAAGCACATAAAACAACTTCCTTCTCTTCCATATCACACTCCGTTTATATTTTATTAAAAACATCGGGACATTCCATTCTACGGTCACCGTATCATTTCTGTCCCGACTTATATTATACATAAGATTATGGCACGCCTTATCATTATAAGCCGCCCACAGCTCTGTAGCTTGCATATGCAACCGCAAAAAGTATAACTGCCACAACCTCCAGAACAATGCCGTTGGCCCTGCGGTCATTCATAAGATGCTTAATTCCCGTCAGAAGATTCATCAATCCTCCCATAAGAAAAATAAACGGAAACATCCAGGCGTTACCTTTAGTGTTCATAAATGTCATAACTGCCAGCACTACCACACCCAGTCCCAGCGCTACATTTAAAATATCAATAATTATTCTTATAACTTTGGAAAATTTATTTCCGGAAGAAAACATACGGGGTACCTTCCTATTCCGTCCCCACCCGGAGGACTTATAAAAAGCTTACCCCGTTATAATACTATAAATCGCCCAAGGTTGCAACCATTACGGCCTTAATCGTGTGCATTCTGTTCTCTGCTTCATCAAATACTACCGACTGGGAAGATTCAAATACTTCTTCGGTTACTTCCTTTTCCTTAACAGCAGGCAGACAGTGCATGAAGATCGTCTCCTTCTTACCTGTTTTGGCCATTAAGCCGGCATTAATCTGATAAGGGCTTAAAAGTTTTATTCTCTCTGCAGCCTTGTCCTCTTCTCCCATTGAGCACCATACATCCGTATAGAGAACATCCGCCCCCACAACTGCATCGGTGGAATCTGTAATGGTAATTGTGCTCTGAGATTCTTTGGCATATCCTTTACACAGTTCCACCAGTTCCTCTGACGGCCACAATTCCTTCGGAGCACAAATTGTAAAATTCACACCCATCTTGGCCGAACCAATCATAAGGCTGTTAGCCATATTGTTACGTCCGTCTCCCATATATACAAAATTAAGTCCCTTAATATGTCCGAAGTGCTCCTGCATGGTGAGAAAATCTGCCAGAATCTGTGTGGGATGATATTCATCCGTAAGTCCGTTCCATACCGGAACATTGCTGTACTTGGCCAAATCCTCCACCGTCTTCTGGGAAAATCCCCTGAATTCAATTCCGTCAAACATCCTTCCCAGTACTCTTGCGGTATCCTTAACGCTTTCCTTGTAGCCAAGCTGGATATCATCCTTGCCCAGATACTCCGGATGTCCTCCCTCATCTATACATCCTATGGTAAAAGAACATCTGGTACGGGTAGAAGGCTTTTCAAAAATCAGTGCTATGTTCTTACCCTTAAGGCTGTTGCCTGTTATGCCCTGTTTCTTCTTAGCCTTTAAATCTGCTGCCAAATCAATAAGATACTGGATTTCTTCAGCGGTGAAATCCTTAAGCGTCAAAAAACTCCGTCCCTTTA
>JBJEND010000267.1:0-5388 GCA_051880015.1 Butyrivibrio sp.
AATATCGTTCAAAAAAGCCTGTAATTTTGCATATTCCGTCATCTCTGTACCATCGCATAAATGAAGTATAAGTTTGCGCCCTTCCTTTACCTCTGCATACACAATATCGGATATGAGAACATTATTGATAAATCTTCTGTCCTTAACTGCAATACTGGCCTGATTATTGTCAATATATTCCAGTATTCTCCCCATTAAATCGTGGAGTGTATTGTCATTCAGGGGCTTTGATATAAAATCAAAAGGATGAAGGGCAAAAAGAGGAATCAGATTATCTGTATGTGAAGAAATGAATACAAGAATGGTATCCTTTCCCCATACATATTCCCTCAGCCTCGCGGCAGCCTCCCGTCCGCTTATGTGAGGCATTTCAATATCCATAAAGACTATATCCGGTCCTCCCGTTTCACTAAGGTCCTCCAGAAATTCTTTTCCGTCTGAATAACAGTTTACTTCTTTGTTAAAGTTTCTGAACACACTTTGAACGTATCTTTCTATTTGTACACATATATATGAATCATCATCTACAATATCTATATGTAGCATAGCTCCTCCAGTCGACAATCTGTAATTCTAACTATCTGCATTATATAATATTTTGGGAAATATTGGAACCCTAAATTTTATTTTTTTCGACTTATTCATCTCCCTCTATTATATCCTCTGTATATTTTCTTTCCATCCGGTGTCTGAGTTTTCTGTTTTCCACGGTTTCAAATATGATGGAAAAATCATAATCCTCAGGGTACAGTTTGTCCGCAGGGACAAGCAGTTTCACTCTTTTATGATTTATCCATATTTTTTTATCCTGCATCTGAATCCTTAACATGCCTTTTTTATCGGCCCTCTGACATACTATCCCGATTTTTTTATCCGGATATACCATAACGCTGTCACCGGGATTAAATTTTTCTGCAATAATGGAAGTTTTGGTATGCTTTACGAATTTGTGAATAAAGGATTTTTCCTTTTTTGCGGAAATTTCCGATAGTTCCAAAGTATTTTCTCCCAAGGTATTATAAGCTGCTGCCCTGGCTGCCGCCAGCATATGCTCCGGCATTCCCAGCCTTGCAGCGATATGAAATGCACAGCTTTCTCCTGCCTCTCCTATTACCATCTGATACAATGGTTTTAAATTTTCCTTATCAAATGTCATTCTGGCATTCTGTATTTTTTCCTCCTTGTCGGCATACTGTTTAACTTCAGGATAGTGTGTAGTGACCAAAAAAAACGCCCCGCTTCTTTTCAGTTCCTCCAAAACGGCTATTGCAATTCCCATTCCCTCCGCCGGGTCCGTTCCTGAACCAAGCTCATCCATTATTACAAGGCTTTCTTTATTAATCCGGGATAAAATATCCAATACGTTAACAATGTGAGCTGAAAATGTAGACAGATTTTCCGATATATTCTGCCCGTCCCCTATATCACATAAAATATTGCTGTTCATACAAATATCCGCCTCTTTACAGGATACATGAAGCCCGCACTGTGCCATCAGGCAATTAAGAGCTACTGTTTTAATTGCCACTGTTTTACCTCCTGTATTGGGACCTGTAATGACAATGCCGTTTATTCCCCTGCCTATTTGAAACTCCAGCGGGACACAGGTTTGGGAATCCATAAGAGGATGACGCCCGGCCTTAAAAACGATATATCTGTCAGTATTTATTTTAGGTTCCGTGCCGTCATAATCCAGACTCAATTTAGCTTTGGAAAAACTAAAATCCAGTTTTTCCATAACCCTTATATCTTCCGCTAAGGCTTCCTTATATTCTGCTGCCATAGCCGTTAATTCATACAGAATCCTTCTGACTTCATTTTCCTCTTCCAATTTAAGCAGTTCCAGTTCCCCATACAGTTTTCCTGATGCCGCCGGTTCGATAAAGAGGGTATTTCCCGTGGCAGAACGGTCAATAACGCTCCCTGATATCTTATACTTATACTCTTTCTTTACAGGAACGCATATACGCCCGCTTCTGTATGTGGAAAAAAAGTCGGACATACATTCTTTATTCGCCTTGATTACTGCCTCGGCTTTCTCCCTCATTCTGTCTTTGGTATGTTCTATTTCGCTGCGCAGTTTTTTCAAAACCCCGGATGCGGAATCCGACACTGCCCCATCCCTTATTTTAAGATGAATTTCCTCCCTCAGTTCTTCAGGATAAAAAAGATTCTCTTCATAGAAAGCCAAAGATATATCATAGGCTTTCCCCTTATCCAGCCAGCTTTTCATCCGCATGATGGCCACCAGGGCATTTTCAACCGTCTCCAGCTGTGCGGGACTAAGGCAGTCCCCTTTCTCTGCCGCCTCCAAAAGCTGTGTTATTCCGTTTAAGGATACTAACGGCGGCATTCCGTTCTTTTCTATCAGCGTTCTGGCCTCCGTGGTTTCCTTAAGCGCAGCCCTAAGCTCATCCTCCCACATTATGGGCCGGATTTCATTTATTCTTTTTAAAGCTCCTTCTGTAAGGGCCAAATCAGCCCACTTTCTTTTAATTATGTCAAATTCCAATGTTTTCTCAGTATTATTCATTATCTTATTCCTCTCTTAATTTTTACCCGATAAAAAAGAAAACCGTGCAGTCTACGCCTCAAAGGGTGCAGTGCCGCACGGAAATTATATGAAAAAAGCATAACACCACTGTCATGCTTTCCAAAACAAAATAAATATCTGCTGTCTGTATAAAAAGTATGCAAAGCACTATTTAAGGCGGATACGAAGCATTCGTCTCCGTAAGGGCAGACTTATAGCCTGAGCTTAGTCTTCCCTGCACCTATTTAATTGGCACGATTTTCCTTAAATACCACACTTAACATACAAATCTCCTTAATATGTCTTAAGTATATGGCATTAATGTAAAATAATCAATGGGTTAATTTAATTTATGACAGATATGCTGCCAAGAATTGTCTGTACATCCATGTCATTGAGGGATATTTTATGCTCTCCGTTTTCGGTTAATATCATCACCTGAATCACACATCCGTCCTGAATTGTGTCCAACATAACATATGGATATCCTAAGCTGGTACAAGTGTAACCGCTCCACATATGTTCGCCCATCATAAAAGGTTCCAAATCCATTACATTATCATAAAAATCTTTTGTTGATGTGTATTTCTCGCCTTTTTTAAACAGGCATACCGTGATCCCGGCCCTTACATAAATATCGGTCTCGTCCAGTGCATTTTTATATATATGCAGCTTCTTTGGACTGGGATTTCCATCGCTTCCCATACCGCCAAATAATTTCCAGCCATCAGGTATAACAACCCTAAGTACATCGTTATCAAATAATTCTTCCATAATTTCCCTCTCTAATATATTAAAATATTTTTTCTATATGGATTCTGTTATTCCATATAATAATATGTGATATAACTTAATTAATCTTTTCGATAATCCACCGGTTCATCTCATCATAATCGTTCCACCACTCTGTTTTAATGTTTAAGTCCGTATATTTACAAACATTTTTTAAGCATGCAATAATTTCTTTTGCACCTATTCCCTTCCAAATTCCACTTAATTCCCTTCGGTCACTTTTACTTATATTATTAGTCCAGGATTTAATTTTCTCGTCATTTACACTTACCAGCTGGTGCGCTGCTTTATTCCTGACATTGGCCTCTACAATTCGTAGTTTTCGAATTTCGTCAGACATTTTCTTATCAGATGACATATTAACAATGATTGTCTTTAAGTGATCCGCTTTAACAAAACTATCATAATTGAATGCATTATAGGTTGATTCAAGGATATTAATTATCCGCCTACCATTTTCATCTTTATCCAGTTTTCCTTTGTCCCAAATATACATTCCATTATCTAATCTGCAATATTTCTTATATATGTCAATGCCAAAAATCTTATTCGTCACACGTACCATCAGTTCAACAATTATTGGAGATATTGCTCTAACAAAATCAGCATATTCACCTTTTTTGTATTTGATTTCCAAATTCAAGATATATTCAAATACTTCTCTTTTCTCTCCACCTAATTTCCATTTATAACCCGTTGTTTTCACTAAAGAATCCGATCTTTGGAATTCAAGCATCGATCTATAATGTGCGAATCTTATTTGTTCTATAAATGGCATACTCACATTTTCCGGAAGCATTTCAGTAATTTCAAGAGCACTCTTATATTCATATTTTGAAATTTGCTTCTTAATCATTTGCATTGCCTGAATATAGGTTAGATTTGGGCACTCAACCTTTACACATCGATTTTCCTCTTTTAAATTATCCTCGTTAAGTTCCCAAAGCGTAACAACATCATAATTTTTATGTTCATGCTCACCCATTTTCTTTGTGGGAGTTAAGACCTGAATCAGTTCGAATGGTAATTCACCTATTACATTTAAAACAATCAATGCGCTCTTCATGGCCGGCGTTCCAGATGATACATTTAAAATCAACTTATCCGTTTCATCCATGGTTGAAACTATGTCTGAAATGATTTTTCGAAAATCCTCGTAGAAATAATTATACTCCTGAACATCATTCAGCTCATCTCTTCGTATCACTTCATATTCGTATTTGTGATTAAGTAACTCTGACAGTTTATCAAGACAGTATATATACCTATTGTCGTTAGGGTTATCATGATTTTCCAGAATTTCCTTAGACATATATAAATAAACCTTGTCCGGCTTATAATATCTAAATATATGCAACATGGAACCATCATAACAATTATTCAACGAAATTGGGTCTGTTCCACCAACAGGAGAAAATAAAATAGTTTTGTTCATATTAATAATCCTTTCTTCCTATACATTCTCAAGTATTTCTTTTAGTTTCTGAAATTCACCTTCACTAAGAGTTATTCCTTTTCCCATGTGTTCATGATTCTCGTCCCATTCACGTATATCATATTTGGGGCTTGAGTTGTTCCATGCAACAAGATTTAATTCCTTAGCCCAGCCTCTGCTTCCTACCGATAAAATTCCAAGATGCTCAACAATTTCAAACTTAATATCTGACATATCCGTTATCTCCTATATTATTACATAATCCAAATCTTCCATGTCGTTCTGTGCTCCACCATATGTTGTAACCTGCCCTTTTCCAATGATTTTATATATGCGAATGCTGTCACAGTTTGAAGCATAGGCCCTAATTTCCTGTTTCAACTGCATATATAATTTGTGTGTTAACATTGCCTCAAATGCTGATTTTTGAATTCTGAATCCATATCCCTGTAAAAATTTAGCAAGCTTCACCCTTTTCTTATTATCAATAATATCGTAAATGATTAGGATATATAGCTTATTTTCATGGCTTTCTTCAATATTCGTATCAAAAAAATAATCTTCCAATTGTATCACCTTATTCTGATTGGTTGGTATTCATCAGGGTTATTTGTTTCAATGGCACGCA
>JBJEND010000268.1:0-5352 GCA_051880015.1 Butyrivibrio sp.
CATTTTCAATAACTCCGGCAAAATTATATTTTGTGCGGGATATTTCAGGATGAATGAGAAGCACTGTAAGTTGTTCTTTTTTCATTTTTCTGCCTTTCCTCTTCCTCCAGCTTTAAAAATGCAACTTTTCCTACCAGTGTTTTGGGAAGCTCCTGCCTGAATTCATATTCGTAAGGCAGCGAATATCCTGCAAGATTTTGTTCACAATGTGCTTTAATGCTTTGAAGAATGTTATCACCGGGTACGATGCCGTTTCTCAGGACAATAAAAGCTTTTGCCACCTGAATTTTATATGGATGACTTATACCTATTACGCAGGACATAAGAACATCGGGATGGGAATCTATTACATTCTCTATGTACTGGGGATAAATATTATACCCCGAACTGACTATTACTCTTTTCAGACGCTGTTTAAAATACACATAGCCGTCATTGTCCATATACCCTAAGTCACCGGTATACAGCCATATACGTCCGTCGCTGTGCATTCTGAGAACCTTGGAGGTCTCTTCCTCATCCTTAAGATAACCCTTCATTACAGAAGGACCGCTTATAAGGATTTCGCCTTCTTCACCGTAATCCAGCTGCTCTTCTGTACCGGGTGTTACGATTTTATAATATGTATCAGGATAAGGCAGTCCTATACTGCCCTCCCTGTAGGAATGTTCAGGAGTAAGACAGCTTCCGGTCACACATTCCGTAAGCCCGTAGCCCTCCCTTATCTGTATATTTGCACCATGGTTTCTAAGAAATTCGTCCACTTTGTTTTTAAGACTTACCGAAAGGGAATCGCCTCCCGATATTACACATTTAAGAAAGGACAAATTATATTTATTCAGTTTCCGGTTCTGAAGCATGGCCTCATAGAGGGTTGGCACCCCGGCTATTATATTGGGCTTATATTTACGGATAAGTTTATGAAAATTCCCGGCGGAAAATTTGGGTAAAATAATACTGGTACCCCCAAAATACTGTACCGTATGTATACATATCCCCAGTCCGAAGCCGTGAAATACCGGCATTATGGCCAGAACCGTATCCTTTTCTTTAAGACAGGCGCAGGCCTCAAAGCTCTGCATTGCCAGGGCATTAAAATTAAGGTTGGTCAGTTCTATTCCCTTGGGATATCCGGTAGTTCCCCCACTGTATAATATGGCGGCAGTTCTGTCAGGACAATGGTTTTGAAGACTTTCCGTATCAATATCCGGTGTGTATTTTCTGCCTTCTCTGATAAACTCCTTCCACTTCATGACAATGGGACTTTGGGGAAGTATAGTTTTACGTCCTTTTGTAAGTCCGTAAACCGTTTTTAAAAGAAAAGGCATGGAATCCTTCACTGATACCGTAATACATTTTTTAAGTTTTGTCTGCCCGGCAATATTATTGATTTTATTAAATGCCAAATCAATTACCACCGCATATCGGCTTTCAGATACATTGAGGAAATATTTTATCTCATTTTCGGCAGAAAGCGGGTGTATCATATTGGCAACTGCACCTATTTTGTTAAGTGCATAAAAGCTTATTACTGCTTCAGGAGTATTGGGCATACAGATACTTACACAATCTCCTTTTCGGACCCCCAAAAAAATAAAAGCCCGGGCACATTCATCAATATATTTATTTAATTTTCCATATGTTATCCTGTTTCCAAAATAATTACAGCTTATGTAATCCGGATGGGAATTTGCGGAATTTTCAAAAAGTCTGTACAAGGAATAATCAGGATATTCAAGATGCTTATTCATTACCAGTCCCCGCTTCCAGCAGTTTTTTTACCGTATTAAACAATAGTTTATTAGCTTCTTCAACCGGTATATTACATAAATCAAGAGGTGGCCCGAAAACTATTTTAAGATTCCGGCTTCTGAATTTATAATCGCCGGTTATGGCATAAGGTATAACCGGAGCGCCGGTTCTTATTCCCATAACCACTGCTCCGGGTTTAAAGGGCAGAAGAATCTCTTTGGTATAATTTCTCTTTGCCTCAGGGGAAACATTGATTAATGCCCCTTCTTGAAGATATTCCAGTGCAGCTTCCATAGAGGCGTGGTTCCTGGCGGCTTTTAAATCCACGGGAATTGTGCCTATTGCCTTAAAAAACCATCCGAAAATTCCGTCATGTAAATCCTTCTTGGCCAGGGTATGAATAACCCTTTTGGTACACACATCCACAAGTATGGGATCCAATGCATGCTTGTGATTGCCGGCAATTACTGCCGCGCCTTCCTTTGGTATATATTCTTTGTTGATTATTGCCGGTTTATAATATGCCTTAAATAAAAAAGTAAAAAAAGGTCTCATAATCCGGTAAAGTAAAGCCTTGTTCTTAAATGTTTTTTTCATGATATATTAGTTATACACTAAAAATCCGATTTTCGCCACATTTTTATTATCTCATACATTCCTTTGCAGCTTTTTTTCCTGATTTTACCGCCCCTTCCATTGTTGCAAAGGAAGAGGTCAGTGTATAATCTCCTGCCAGAACCAGCCCTTCTATACCTGTTCGCTGTTTTGGACGAAGTTTCTGGTTATATTTATCAAGGGAATAGAAATCATTATCCTCCGAAACCTTTCTGGCCTGTATGATATGCCCTTCAAGCTCCACTCCCAGTGAATTCATTTGTTTTATTACAATATCGACTATTTCTTCCGTGGACTTTGAAACATAGTCTTTAGGATTTCCAAGAATCACCGAAAATCTTCCTTTGGGGCCTCTGAAGGTGGTATGGGACTGCTCCGCAAAGCTTACCATGTCTGTTTGCGGCCCGAAGGTGGTTATGTCCTTTTCCAGCGCAGGTGAATCAAGTTCAAACTGAATGGTACAGGAAGACATTTCCGGCAGGCAGAATAACTTATTCAATTCCCCATCGTTACTGTTTACCAGAGGAGAAAGTATTTTCTTTGCAGCCGGAAGCGTTGTGGCTATTACACATTTATCAGCATACAAAGCTTCTCCTCCGTATGTTTTAACACCTGTAACCCTGCCGCCTTCACAAATTACTCTTTCCACCTTTTCCTCAAACCTGAATTCTCCGCCCAGTTCCTTTACTTTATCCACTATGGGATTGCAGAACATTTCCGTCATTCCTCCCAGATAAGCACCTACTCTCATTTTGAAAAATTTGGGAATTGCAGGGGCAAACAGCCCGAAGAAAGCATAAGCTGAATAATTTTTCATGGGCAGGAAGAATATTCCGCTGCTTAAAGGCTCAAGAAGAAGCTTTTGAGCTCTTTGGGTCACATGGTATTTATTGGCATACTCTTCTACGGAATAATTGTCCAGATTACAGGAAAAAGGATAACTGAAAAATCCGCATACAAAAAATGGAAGGAGGGATATTTTATCCTTCCACGATATAACATCCCTGTTTCCCGCCAGTCCCTTAATCATTTTGACAAATCCCCACAAAGGAGCCAGTCCCAGCGTTATTTTTTTATGTTCATCTTTTACCAGTATTTCTATTTTATCCTCCCAGGTAACAATATCATTAAGTGGCACTCCACATTTTCTTATCAGCTTCGGGAATGCAGAATAATAGCCTATATGGCGGTGGAGACCGGATTCCACCTTCATTCCCCGGTCCATAAAGGATGATGTCCTTCCTCCCGGATAGGAATGTGCCTCCAGTACCAGAACACTTTTCCCTTTTGCGGAAAGCTCATATGCACAGGATAATCCCGCCAGTCCTGCCCCCACAATAATTACGTCGTATTTTTTATTGCTGCCCATATTATACCTGCCTTATATTTATATAAGTATTATTTAAAAAGTTCTTGATTTTATTCCTGTATTATGATAATATAATCGGGCACGCGGATGTGGCGGAATGGCAGACGCAGCAGACTCAAAATCTGCCGGTGGCAACATCGTGTGGGTTCAAGTCCCACCATCCGCATTAATATTAAAACAGTGCAGTATTTTTACTGCACTGTTTTTGTATTTCTTATTTTCAGTTCTTCTATGAAATCATCCAACGGCACCGGTCTGCCAAACAGATATCCCTGATACCATTTACAGCCCAGCTCCGATAACATCTGTCGTTGCTGTTCATTCTCCACATATTCTGCAATTACTTTTATATTCAGCTCAGATCCCAGTTCCACAATAGAGGCAATTATCTTCTGATTGGTTTTATTGGTTAAAATATTCCGCACTAATGAACCGTCTAATTTTACTATCTTAAAATAATTATACTGCAAATATAACAATGAAGTATGCCCCATTCCGAAATCGTCAATAAGCAGCGTGTGTCCCATTTCCTTAAGCTTATTAAGTTTATCAATAATGAAGTCTGCATTGGATATTACATCCTGCTCCGTAATTTCTATCCACATCTGTTCATGGGAAATATTATATTTTTCAACACTTTTACGGATATACTCTTCTATATCCCACAAAAGGGACTTTGCTGTAATATTTACGGAAATTTTAAATTCTCCGTCATACTGCTCTGATGTCTGCTTAATGGCTTTGGCTGCCATATCAAATATCTTTTTCTCTAATTCCGGTAAAATATTACCTTCCTTTGCCAGATAAATAATAAGAGGCGGATAAATAAAACCATATGTGGGGTGTTCCCACCTTAGCAGTGCTTCAGCACCCAGACATCTTCCGTCGCTGTCAATCTGTGGCTGATACAAAAGATATAATTCGTCTTTTTCAAGGGAATTTTTTAAATCACTTAACAAAACCTTGCAGATAAGGCCGATTTTATCAGTTCTGTTTAAAAAGTTAGGCGTCTCGCATCTTTCCTCACTTTCTTTTAACTGATTAATCAGCAGCTTTATCTGTTCTTTTGCATACATCTCTTCCATATCTTTATGGATTCGCAGGAAGGGCATATATATAAGCATACCTGTTACAATACACACAAGCTGGAGTATAGTACCGTTTATTGAACCGGTTGCCACATAACCGCTGAACAACACCGGTGTCGTCCATGTAACCTCCTGTACCATAGCCGGCACCAGGCCCATCTCCACCGCAGCATATGAAATACTGAAAGAAACAATGGGGGTCAGGATAAACGGAATAAAAAGTACGGGGTTAAGTATAATTGGGATTCCGAAATTCAGCATTTCATTAATGTTAAATATAACGGTAACGGAGGACACTTTTGCCAGATTCCCCAACCTGTATTTGCGGTAAAAAATCAGAAGAACAAGTAATACGCAGATTGTTGTTCCGCATCCGCCCATAACAACAAATACATCGAAGAAAGCTTTACTGAACACCTGTCCGTCTCCCGTAAACTGAAATCTGGAAAGCGCAATGGGTTCCAGCATATTACTTCCATGAAATCCAAAAAACCATAATACATGTAAAATAACTGTATATAACAGCCC
>JBJEND010000269.1:0-5310 GCA_051880015.1 Butyrivibrio sp.
GAAGATTTGGAGGCCGCTATTGCCAATTCCACATCGGAAATTGCAGCCCTTGAAGCGTCTCTTAAGGAATCTGATGAAATAATAGCCGGACTTAAAGAGAAAATAGAGTCCTCAAAGGTTGCTTTACAGGAAAAACTTCTTGAAAAAAATACCGTTGAGATTAGTTATAAACAGCAGCTTGAGAAACAGAACGAAGTTAAATCCGTATATGAAAACAACCGCCGTGAAGCGGCACAGATTGAAGAGCAGATAGCAGAAATCAGGGAAAATCTTCAAAAACAGGAAGCCGGTCTGGCGGAAATTGAAAAATTTAATGAAGAAGCCAATATTATTATTGAAAATAACGGAAAAGAGCTTGAAGAGCTTAAAGCAAAGCTGTCTGTCAAATCCAAAGAAGCAGAGGAAATTCACATTGAATACTCCCGTATTGCACAGGAGGCTTCTTTTGCCGAGGAAAGTGTTAAACGTGTATTAAGGGAAATGGGAAGACTTAAAGAAAGTATAGCCGAACTGGAGGAGAGCAAGGCCGATTCTTCCAATGCAGTTGAAAACAAAAACAACGAAATACAGCAGATATATGAGACCATTGAAACGGCTTCCCGTATTATTGATGAATATGCCGGCGAACTTTCCCAACAAAAAGCCTTGAAGGAGGAACTTAACCAGTCTATCAAAACATTTTTTGACAGCAGGGAAGAATGCCGTAACCGGCTGGCAGAGTTGGAAAAAGAGCAGTACCGTCTGACTCAGAATAAAGAAAAAATTGAAAATGCCAGGGAACAGAAAATTGACTATATGTGGTCTGAGTATGAAATTACCCTTAATCAGGCTTCAGAATTCCGGGATGATAATCTTACGGACGAAAACGAAATGCGTAAAAAAGTTACCGGTATTAAAGGTGACATAAAAAAATTAGGAGATGTCAATGTAAATGCCATTGAAGACTACAAAGAGGTTTCCGAACGTTATGAATTCCTTAAAGCCCAGCATGAAGATTTAACATCTGCCAAAGAAAAGCTTATCGGAATTATTGCCGAGCTGGATGCCGGAATGAGGGAACGGTTTACGGAAAAATTCGAAGAAATAAAAATCGAATTTGACAAAGTATTTAAACAGTTGTTTGGCGGAGGAAAAGGAACAATCGAGCTGGAGGAGGACGCAGACATACTGGAAGCTAATATTTCCATTATTTCCCAGCCTCCGGGTAAAAAACTCCAGAATATGATGCAGTTATCGGGAGGAGAAAAGGCTCTTACGGCAATATGCCTTTTGTTTGCCATACAGAATCTTAAACCTTCACCTTTCTGTCTTTTAGACGAGATTGAAGCGGCGCTGGATGATTCCAATGTTGACAGGTATGCAAAGTATTTACATAATCTTACCAAAAACACTCAGTTTATCGTCATTACCCACAGAAGGGGTACAATGGCATGTGCAGACAGGCTTTATGGTATTACCATGCAGGAGAAGGGCGTGTCTACACTGGTTTCAGTTGATCTAATCGAAAACCAGCTTGATGATAAGCCAAAACAGTAGGGAGGTATATATGGCAGGATTTTTTAAAAAATTAGTATCAGGACTTACAAAAACAAGAGATAATGTAGTATCCGGACTTAACTCTGTTTTTCACGGTTTTTCCAAAATTGATGAGGATTTCTATGAAGAACTGGAAGAAATCCTTATCATGGGAGATATAGGCGTTGCCACAACAGAGAAAATCATTCAGGATTTAAAAGCTAAGGTTAAGGAACTTAAAATAAAAGATCCACAGCAGTGCAGAGAGCTTCTGATAAATTCCATTAAAGAACAGATGAATCTGGGAGACAATGCCTACGAATTTGAGGACCGCAAGTCAGTAGTTCTTGTCATCGGTGTAAACGGTGTGGGAAAGACTACCTCTATAGGTAAAATAGCTGCCGGCTTAAAGGCTGGTGGCAAAAAGGTCATACTGGCAGCGGCAGATACATTCCGTGCAGCAGCCATTGAACAGCTTGCAGAATGGGCGGACTGTGCCAAAGTGGACCTTATTGCCCAGAGTGAGGGTTCAGATCCCGGGGCGGTAGTATATGATGCCCTTCAGGCAGCCAAAGCCAGAAATGCAGATGTTCTTATCTGCGATACAGCAGGAAGACTTCACAATAAAAAGAATCTCATGGATGAGCTTAAAAAAATTGACCGGATTATTGACAGGGAATATCCCGGTGTATACAGGGAGAATTTAATTGTACTTGACGGAACCACCGGTCAGAATGCACTTTCACAGTTAAAGGAATTTAAAGAAGTTACGGATATTTCAGGAATTATTCTGACCAAAATGGACGGAACTGCCAAGGGCGGAATTGCTGTAGCAATTCAGGCTGAGTATGGTATTCCTGTAAAATATATCGGAGTGGGTGAACACATTGAAGATTTACAAAAATTCAATTCCGATGAATTTGTTAGTGCATTATTTGATATAAAGGACTATAATGAATAAAATGTTTGAATTTATTCTAAGGAGATAAGGGTTAAAAATGACAGATAAACTGACACTTGAGAAATTTGAAGAAGCTTCCGAGAGAGTTAAGGAAGTTACACTGGAGACAAGACTTGTATACAGTGAATATTTTTCCAATCAGACAGGAAACAAAGTATATTTTAAGCCGGAGAACATGCAGTATACCGGAGCATATAAGGTCAGAGGAGCTTACTATAAGATTAGTACACTTACACCGGAAGAAAGAAGCAGGGGATTAATAACCGCATCTGCCGGTAACCATGCCCAGGGTGTTGCTTATGCCGCAAAAATATATGGTGTAAAGGCAACCATTGTAATGCCCACTTCAACTCCGATTATTAAAATAAACCGTACCAAGAGCTACGGAGCAGAAGTTGTACTGTACGGAAATGTATATGATGAAGCCTGTGAATATGCATTAAAGCTTGCCAAAGAAGAAGGTTATACTTTTATACATCCCTTTGATGATCTGGATGTGGCAACGGGACAGGGCAGTATTGCCATGGAAATTGTTAAGGAACTTCCTACTGTTGATTATATTCTGGTTCCCATTGGAGGCGGCGGTCTGGCAACAGGTGTATCATCTCTTGCTAAAATGCTTAATCCCAAAATTAAGGTAATAGGTGTAGAACCTGCGGGAGCCAACTGTATGGAGGTATCCATTAAGGCAGGAAAGGTTACCACCCTTCCCGGCGTTAATACCATTGCAGACGGTACGGCAGTTAAAACACCGGGAAGTAAAATTTTTCCGTATATATGTAAAAATATTGATGAAATTATCACTGTTGAGGATGATGAACTTATTGTTGCATTCCTTGATATGGTGGAAAATCACAAAATGGTTGTGGAAAATTCCGGTCTTCTTACTGTGGCAGCACTTAAGCATCTGGATGTAAAAGGCAAAAAAATTGTATCAATATTAAGTGGCGGCAATATGGATGTTATTACCATGTCCTCTGTTGTGCAGCATGGTCTCATTGAAAGAGGAAGGGTATTTTCCATGTCCGTGCTTTTACCGGATAAACCGGGTGAGCTCCTTAAAGTTGCCCAGATTATAGCCGATGCAAAGGGTAATGTTATTAAACTTGAGCATAATCAGTTTGTAAGCATTAACAGAAATGCAGCCGTGGAATTAAGGATTACACTGGAAACCTTCGGAATAGAACATAAAAACGAAATTTTTGAAGCAATGAAAAATGCCGGCTATGAGCCGAAACTCGTTTTGACAAGCTTTTAACAATTCGGGAGCATATAATGAAAGGTAAAATAAAAAACAGTTTTTCACAGACCAGATTTATTGTTTTAGGTTTCCTGCTTATAATTGTTATCGGAGCATTGCTTTTAATGACGCCTCTTGCCTCTGCTGACAATACCGTAACCAATTTTGCCGACTGTCTGTTTACCTCCGTGAGTTCCACCTGTGTAACAGGTCTTGCTGTAGTAGATACATACAGTCACTGGTCATTATTCGGACATATTGTTATATTATGTCTTATCCAGATAGGCGGACTGGGATTTATTACAATAGGTGTTATTTTTTCCGTTTTATTAAGACGCAGAATAGGTCTTAAAGCCAGAGGCCTTATGCAGGAAAGTGTTAATACACTTCAGATAGGCGGTATAGTCAAGCTTACCAAGAAAATAGTTAAATGGACTTTTATATTTGAAGGTATAGGTGCTTTAATTCTGGGAATAAGGTTTTCTTTTGATTTCGGCCCCATAAAAGGAATGTGGTACGGTATTTTTCATGCCGTATCGGCTTTCTGTAATGCAGGCTTTGATTTAATGGGAATATACGAGCCTTATGCCTCTCTGGTTCCCTATGCTTATGATTTTGTGGTTAATTTGACGGTTATGTCTTTAATAGTAATCGGAGGTATTGGTTTTGTGGTATGGGATGATTTATCCCGCAACAAATTAAATTTCAAAAAATACAGCCTCCATACCAAGGTAGTACTGGTTACCACTGTTTTCCTTATTTTTGGAGGTGCTGTTTTATTCTATATAGTGGAATATAACAATACAATGTCCGGTATGAATGTATATGAGAGGATTGTTACATCACTTTTCAGTTCCGTAACGGCAAGAACAGCGGGATTTAATACTATAGATACTGCAGCCTTAAATGATTCCTCTAAAATACTTACCATGATGTTAATGTTTATAGGTGGTTCTCCGGGTTCAACGGCAGGCGGTATTAAGACTACCACTGTGTTTGTACTTATTATAAGTCTTTGGGTAAATATGACCAATTCTTCCAATGTATCCGTATTCGGAAGAAGATTTGAGGATGACGCACTACGCAAATCCGGAATTGTTGCAGCCCTTAATATGGTATTGTCCGTATCAGCGGCATTTATTATTCTGGCAATAACCGGACTTCCAATGTCAGATATACTTTTTGAGGTATTTTCAGCCATAGGAACGGTGGGCATGACAACAGGCGTAACCCGAAGCCTTAATCTTGGAGCGAGAATAATAATTATGCTGCTAATGTTCTGCGGAAGGGTGGGAAGCTTATCCTTTGCATTGTCCTTCCTTAAGAAATCCGGCAAAGCCACAGTATATAATCCTCAGGAAAAAATCTCAATAGGTTAGGAGTGTATTTATGAAATCATATTTATTAATAGGTCTTGGAAAATTCGGACACCATTTATGTAATAATCTGCTTGAGTATGATTGCGAAGTAATGGTTGTGGATTCAGTGGAAGAGAAAATAGAAGATCTTTTACCTGTTGTTACCAGTGCCAAAATAGGTGACTGCACCAATCCCAAGGTATTGGAAAGCCTGGGAATTAAGAATTTTGATGCTT
>JBJEND010000270.1:0-5277 GCA_051880015.1 Butyrivibrio sp.
ACCTGCGGGCCTTTTTTAATTCAAGAGAACGGCGCAGGCGGTCTTTCCTATAAAGCAAAAAAAGAATCCCGGTAAAGGGATTCTTTTATGTATTGCTAGCCTTCCAGGAATGCCACACCACGGGGTTCAATCAAAGGGCCGCCCTTTTTATTGATGTAGTCACTTGTAATTACCACCCGGCCTATATTTTTGTCCTTAGGGGTCTCATACATAATGTCAAGCATAAATTCTTCAATAATTGAACGAAGACCTCTCGCGCCTGTTTCCTTCTCCAGAGCCTTTTTGGCAATGGCGGAATATGCAGCGTCCTCAAAGCAGAGCTCAACTTCATCCAGCTCCAGAAGCTTCTCATACTGTTTAAGTATGGCATTTTTCGGTTCTTTCAAAATGCGTACAAGCATATCCTCTGTTAATTCTTTCAGGGTATATATTATGGGGAGTCTTCCTAAAAATTCCGGTATCATTCCGAAATTCCTCAAATCTTCCAGAGTGACTTTCTCCAGTATGTCCGGATCTTTGTCATATTTATCCTTAAGGTCTGCCGCAAATCCGATGGAGGACTGCTTATTAAGACGTTCCTTGATAATATTCTCCAAATCCGGGAAAGCTCCTCCGCATATAAAAAGAATGTTGCGGGTATTTACGGTAGTCAGAGGGACCATGGCATTCTTACTGTTGGCTCCCACCGGAACCTCTACTTCGCTGCCCTCCAGTATCCTTAAAAGCCCCTGCTGTACGGACTCTCCGCTTACATCTCTGTTACGGGTTTCCTTTTTCTTGGCAATCTTATCTATTTCATCAATGAATATAATGCCTCTTTCTGCTTTCTCCACATCATTATCTGCAGCGGCAAGCAGCTTGGAAACAACGCTCTCAATATCATCGCCTATGTACCCTGCCTCCGTAAGGGAGGTTGCATCCGTTATGGCTAAGGGAACATCCAGAATTCTGGCAAGAGTCTGTACAAGATATGTTTTACCTGAGCCTGTAGGTCCTATCATAAGCATATTGGACTTCTGTATCTCTATGGAATCCATGGTATCTGTGGCAACTCTTTTGTAATGATTATATACAGCAACAGATATAACCTTCTTGGCATATTCCTGACCGATTACATATTCATCCAGCATCTCTTTAATCCGGTGAGGTGCGGGAATTGACTTCAGGTCAATGGGAGGAAGTGACTTCTCACCCTTTTTCTTTTTCTTGATTTTCTGCTTTTCGGGAATATCCCCTAAATCAGATACATTCATAAAATGTATTCCCGGTATTCCGGAAAACTTCATCATATCATCATATCCGCCATTATTCATGGAATCAAAGGTTTTCTGCATGCAGTCCGGACAGATGGATATATTCTGGGGGAGAGTAATCATCTTCCCTGTCTTGCTCTCAGGCCTGTGACAGAGATAGCAGATTTTCTCGTATTCTTCATTTTCATTATTGTCAATTCTGTTATCGTCCATAGTTATTCTCCTTAATTTATCACTCCTATCCTATCACATTTTATTTAAAGCCTCAAGCGGAAATACTTGTATTCTTTATTCAGGTCGTGCAGTCAGTACAACTGTTGTTGTTTTCTCTATATATTCGCCCTCATTATTCATATGATAATAGGCTATTTCAACTTCTTCACCTACTGCATAATAACTCATCATTTCCACAAGTTCCTCATAGCTGTCAAGTATTTCTCCATCGAAGGATTTGAGTATATCATTCTTGATGATGCCTGCATTGGCAGCTGCTGAATTCTTGGAAACGGAACGGATTAATATACCTTCAGGATATCCGTATTCCTTAGCAATGCCGGAGGTTATGGTTATACCGGTTATACCCATATATCCTCTTTCGTCATCACTTAATTTCTCTTTGGTCTCCTGAATTGACAGTTCCTTAATGATATCCATAACAGAACTTACGGATATGGCATATCCCATGCCTTCCACTCCTGTGGTACTCATTTTAACCGAATTTATTCCGATTACCTCTCCCTTGGCATTGAACAGCGCACCGCCACTGTTACCCGGATTAATTGCAGCGTCTGTCTGAATAAGATGTTCATAATCCACATTATCAACGGTTACCGTCTTATCAAGGGCACTTATACATCCGGTTGTAACGGAAATTCCGTAACCCATTGAATTACCTACGGCTATTGCGGCCTGACCTACCTGCAGTTCTCCTGTCTCTCCCATAACTGCAACGGTATATATGGCATCTTCAGGAATATCGGGTAATTTGGCGGCAAGAACCGCAAGATCTACATCCGATTTCTTGCCTTTAACAGATACGTCAACCTCTGAGCCGTCATAAAAAGTAACCTGAAGCTTATCAACATTATCTATTACATGGGCATTGGTAACAATCAGAAGTTCATCTTCCGTAGCACCTATAACAATACCCGAACCGCTTACCGTTGATTCATACTGGCCTCCCCAGAAGCCGGTATTTACGGTGTAGGTACCATTTATTGCCACCACTGATGAAATAACACTGGCTACCATATCAGACACATCATATACATTAACGGAAATTTTGTCATCTGAAATGGTATTGACATATGTCACAGGAGCAGATGTACCGTTTTTATCCTGGGCTGCATTCTCTGTTAATGATGTTTTAACAGGGAATACGGCAAATCCCAGATAGCTTACACCGTAGCAGGCAATTCCTGCCACTCCTCCCAGAATAACGGCACATACAATGGCTGTAACTGCCTTGAGAAACTTATTGGGGCCTTTCTTAGCCCCCTTGGTTTTCTTGTGTTCCGGTTCCGGCATATTATTATTTTCAGGTATTGTGTTATTGTATTCTTCGTACATAAAAATCACCTCTTAATTATTCTTTCTAGTGGAAAGTATATTATTATTTTGTGTACTTTCTGTGTAGTAAATAAGAAAAAGATATGAAAACGGAGCAGTGAACCTGCTCCGTGTAAACTACTGTATTAAAGCCATCATACTGCTTTTTAATGTCTCAAGTTTATCCTGTGCATCCTCAAAGCTTGTACCCTTAACACCCATGTAGAACTTAACCTTAGGCTCTGTTCCGGAAGGTCTTGCACAGCACCACGCATTGTCTTCCAAATCATAGTACAGAACATTGGATTTGGGAAGTCCGGTATCTGAGGTATGGCCGTCTGCATACACTATCTTATCCTCCAGATAGTCCCTTGCCTCAAGAACCTTGTAGCCTCCTATTTCCTTGGGCGGGTTGGCTCTTAAATTATCTAACATCGCCTTAATCTCTGCGATTCCTTCAACACCCTTTCTTTCAAGAGAAACAAGAGTTTCTTTAAAATATCCGTACTTTTCATAAATATTTAACATCTGATCCCACAGGGTAAGTCCCTGCTTCTTATAGTAGGCAGCAGCCTCGCAAAGCATAAGTACTGCCACAATGGCATCCTTATCTCTGGCATGGGTACCTACAAGACAGCCGTAGCTCTCTTCAAAACCAAACATATACTCATAAGTATGCTGCTCTTCAAACCACTTAATCTGTTCTCCGATGTATTTGAAACCTGTCAGCACTTCAATAAGCTTAAGATTATATTCTTTGGCAACTACATCTGCAAGATTAGTGGAAACTATAGTCTTAACAAGAGCTCCGTTGGCCGGAATAAGACCCTTTTCCTTCTTCTGGGAAAAAATATATTCTGCAATAAGCATTCCGGACATATTACCGGTGAATGCCATATATTCACCTGTTTTGGAATCCTTGGCATATACACCCAGTCTGTCTGCATCCGGGTCTGTTGCCAGAACAAGGTCCGCATTCTTCTCCCTGCCAAGATTAAGAGCAAGGGCAAAAGCCCTAGGATCCTCAGGATTAGGATATCCTACCGTAGGGAAATCCCCATCCGGCTTTTCCTGTTCAGGAACTACTATAATATTATTAAAGCCCACTTCCTTAAGTACACGTCTGGCAGGAATATTGCCTGTTCCGTGTAAAGGAGTATAAACTGCCACAAGGTCATCACCCATTTCCCTGATAATTTCCGGGTTAATAACCTGTTTTTTCAATGCGGCAATATATTTATCGTCAATATCTTCACCGATTACATGGTAAAGTCCGGCTTCAACGGCATCTGCCTTATCCATAGTCTTTACTACGGAATAATCTGTAATAGCCATTACCTCGTCAATAATCTGTACATCCTTAGGGGATGTTATCTGTGCGCCATCCTCCCAGTATACCTTATATCCGTTATATTCAGGGGGATTGTGGCTTGCAGTTACAACAATACCTGCAATACAGCCCAGTTCCCTTACAGCAAAAGACAGCTCCGGAGTAGGTCTCAGTGAAGAAAATACATATGCACTTATTCCGTTGGCATTCAGGCACAATGCTGCTTCATCAGCAAATTCCGGGGACATTCTTCTGGAGTCATATGCAATGGCAACTCCTCTTGCCTGTCCGCCTTCTTTTATAATAAAATTGGCAAGTCCCTGAGTGGCTTTCCTGACGGTGTAGATATTCATACGATTGGTTCCGTTGCCGATTACACCTCTAAGTCCTCCCGTACCGAACTCCAGATTCTTGAAAAATCTGTCTTCTATTTCTTTATCATTTCCTGAGATAGACAGTAACTCCTGCCTTGTTTCCTCTGAAAAATAAGGATCAGTGCACCACTGTTTATATACTTCCTGGTATGACATAAACTCATTCCTTTCTATGTGTACAATTATCAACAATTAAAAAAATTCGCTAATATTTTAACACACTTTTAATAAAATGTCATTATCAAAATGAATAATTTATATTAACATATTGGTCCAAATATTGAATATTGTGCCTATATTTACGCCCATACAGAGTAAAATCAACACTGTATCAGGTTTTTTACCGATTGTCATAATCCTGTTCTTAAACATGATTATTCCCAACAACAGCATAGGTACAAAATAT
Organism: Butyrivibrio sp.; assembly: GCA_051880015.1. Taxonomy (GTDB): domain Bacteria; phylum Bacillota; class Clostridia; order Lachnospirales; family Lachnospiraceae; genus Eshraghiella. Next base: position 4,912 of record JBJEND010000270.1, read on the forward strand.
CTGCCCTGTATACCTACTACATTATCCATACTTAACGGCGTCCAGAATATCCACATGGACAGTATTACAAGTACCGAAGAGAAAATAATTACCGCCCCGGACATAACCTTCTGTTTTGCGTTCAGACAGTATTCCTCTCCCTTTACATTTAATCCGGCACAGAATAAAAGCAGAGTATACAATCCCACCCATATCTCTGAAGTGTATATCTGAAGCCAGCCGTATCCGCTGCCTATTAATTCCGCATATCTGACACCGCCAAATGTAAAAAATGTATTTATCAGAACCTTAAAAGACCGCAGTGGATGGGTAATTATATATCTGATGGTGTATCCCTCTTCTTTCGTCCATGCAAGATCGTTTTCC
>JBJEND010000271.1:0-5181 GCA_051880015.1 Butyrivibrio sp.
ATTAATATTCTTTGAAAAAAATATGTCCGCCGTACTCAAACAGCCTGATTAATGTTTTTGAATGCCAGCAGTCCGGTGTTACCACATATTCTGCTGCAAAAAATGTTGCTCCCTGGGAATAATCTTCTCCCGCAAGGGCCCTGTTTACAGCCTCTACAGTGGCTTCCTTCACTGTTACGGTATAAAACCTTCCGTCATATAAGGGCGAGAACTGTTCACCGTTTCCCTGAAAAATCACTTCCGTAATTGTATTGGGGAATCTCGGGCTTTTCACCCTGTTAATAATAACATTGGCCACCATTATTTTGGAAAGCACATCTGCATCCGTTGCCTCTGCCTCAACTATACGCAGGAAATTATTATAATCCTCTTCTGTATAGCTTATGACCGGTGTGAAAGCCTCTGTCTGTATTTCGGCCTCCACGCTTTCTTCTGACGGTTCTTTTTTATCCATGGTACCCATTACCAGATAAATCTCGTCAGACTCTATTTCAGCAATTTCATCTTCTACAATATTCGCTGTATGAGTTTCAGTCTCTTCCTCAAGCTGTGAATCAGCAATGATTATTTTATCCTGCTTTATATTTCCATAAAGAAAAGCATCTGCAATAACAATTATACAAATCACCGCAGGACCAATTTTAAACAAAGCTGTTTTAAGCATCGATTGAATATTCTGCATAAAAACCTCTCTTCCATTATTTGGATTAAATTTCTTAAACCACAATGAATTATGGGGGAGAGGCTTTTTAGTGTCAACAAAACCTGCTTTTTTTGTGAAAAACGTCCTTTGTAATATTTCTGTAACATTTATGACTATCATTTTGCACAAATATTTTTAATTTTTATTGCAAATTTTATACAATATGACAGTTTACATAGAATAACAGATACGCACCTGTTGGATATTTTTGTTTAAACTTATCTATTTCATCCCATTTTACACCCTAAAAAAACAGAAAAAGTGGTGAAACAATCCATTTTTTCCCATTTAAATTCCTGTTTTCCCGCAAAAAAGCTTCCAAAAATGTAAGAAACATTTTCTTACATTAAAAACGCACTTGCTTACGGGTATATTAATTTTGTATACTTGTATATATACTACATTATACGGAGGAAAAGCATATGGAAAATTGTCCCGGCGTTACACCTGCATTCAAAAAAGACCATACACCCTACTTCCGTGCAGGAATAACCATTAACAATAAGCATATAAGCCTTGGCAGTTTTCCCACCCCGGATATGGCCTGCAAGGCTTACAAAGAAGCCGGGGACGTATATTTTTCCCATACGGACATAGATGCCTATGATTCTGATAAATATGCCCTTTCCTTCACCAAATTTGTCATTCTGATTAATTTGCGTGACAACGGCATATATTTTAAAACGCCTATATATCTTTACAAAAAATACTTTTATTACTATTTTGACAAAAGCTACTACCTGAAATTTGACGCAGATGACCTTTTCTACTACTCCACCCACTCCATTATGAGAAGAGGAGGACATCTTTTTGTGGCAGATTACGGAATGCAGGTAAACATTCTTTCCCGATATGGTATAAAAGACTATGCGGTTCAGGGCAAGGATTACTATTTTGCCAACAAAGACCCACTGGATTTTCGATACGGCAATATAGTTATAGTCAATCCCTACCATGGTGTACAGCAATTTGTTAAAAACGGACGGAATTATTATAAGGCCAGGATACATATCCACGGCGATTATGTAATAGGAACCTATAAAACCCCTGAAGAAGCTGCAATTGCCTACAACAAAGCTGCTGCCTGCCTCAGGGAAAAAGGTGTACAAAAAAACTTCCCGGAGAATTATCCGGAAAGTCTTTCGGCTATAGCATATGCTTCAATATATAATTCTGTCAGAATATCTGATAAAATACGTAACTACAAGCTTCCGTAAATTTCCTTACGTCTGTCCCGGCGTACCGGAAATTCCCTGCGGAAGTTTTTTAATGTATTTATATCCAGAGTAACTACGGCACTGTTCTCCTTATCTCCCAAGTCCTCCATTATATTGCCGTAAGGATCCGCCACAATGGAATTACCTACATAATATGTGGACGGGTCATTCCCCACTCTGTTCACGCCTATGACATAACACTGGTTTTCCAGGGCCCTTGCCTGAAGGAGAATCCTCCACTGACTGTTCCTGGCTCCTCCCCAGTTGGCAGGAACTATTATCACATCTGCTTTGTCTGCCGCTGCAAGAAACAGTTCAGGAAATCTTAAGTCATAGCAGATTAAAGGACACAGCTCAAATGCCCCTATACGGCCATAATCAAGCTTATCTCCCTTTCTGTATACTTTATCTTCCCCTGCGTAGGAAAAGGGGTGGATTTTGGCATAATCACAGAGTATGCTGCCGTCCTTATCCACTATACGGTAACGGTTGGTATATCCATCATCCTTAAGTACATATCCGAAACCCACCGCCGTATTATAATCAACGGCATATTCTGACATTCTCTCCATAACCGCATTATTATCCATTGTCTCATATATCCGCTGTGGATTCATGGAGAATCCTGTCATGCTCATTTCGGGGAAAAGTACAATATCTGCGCCCTTACAGGCACATTCCTTAATAAACTGCTCTGCCCTGATTAAATTTTGGACCTTATTTTCAAAAATAATGTCAGTCTGACATATTCCCACTTTAATCTGATTATCTGTCATATTATTTGTTGTTAATATAGTTAATAAGTCCCTCTGCTGCAATAATCTTCTGCATAAACTTAGGAAAAGCCTGACCCTTGAATTCGGTTCCCTTTGTTTTGTTATATATCATACCGCTGTCAAAATCCACTTCCACCTCGTCTCCTGCTTCAATTCCTCTTGAAGCTTCAGGACATTCAATAATCGGAAGTCCGATATTAATAGCATTGCGGTAAAAAATTCTGGCAAAGGTCTCTGCTATTACACAGCTTACTCCCGCTGCTTTTATGGCAATGGGAGCATGTTCTCTTGAAGAACCGCAGCCGAAGTTTTTGTCTGCCACGATTATATCTCCCTTGTGTACTTTATTGACAAAATCCTTGTCAATATCCTCCATACAATGAGTTGCCAGTTCCGCAGGATCAGAGGAATTTAAATATCTTGCAGGAATGATAACATCCGTATCCACATTATCTCCGTATTTAAATACTGTTCCGTGTGCTCTCATGATAATTTCCTCCTATATCTCCTCCGGTGAAGAAATCTTACCGGTAATTGCGCTTGCCGCAGCCACAGCAGGGCTTGCAAGATAAACTTCAGACTCAACATGGCCCATACGTCCTACAAAGTTACGGTTAGTAGTGGAAATACAACGTTCACCCTTTGCAAGAATTCCCATATAGCCCCCAAGACAAGGACCGCAGGTAGGTGTGCTTACCACTGCTCCCGCTTCGATAAAGATCCTAAGAAGGCCCTCCTCCATTGCCTGAAGATATATCTTCTGGGTAGCCGGAATAATAATTGTACGGATACCCTTCTTAACTTTATGTCCCTCAAGTACCTTAGCGGCAATTCTTAAATCATCCAGACGTCCGTTGGTGCAGGAGCCGATAACAACCTGGTCAATGGGGATATCAAATCCCTCGTCCAGGGTATGAGTATTCTCCGGAAGATGAGGAAATGAAACCGTTGGTTTCAGCGTACTAAGGTCAATCACATATTCTTCATCATATACTGCATCTTCATCAGCCTCATATATGGTATATTCCCTTACGGAGTGCTCTTTCATATATGCAACGGTAAGGTCATCCACAGGGAATATTCCGTTCTTACCCCCTGCCTCAATAGCCATGTTGGCAATGGTAAAACGGTCATCCATGGTAAGATACTGAATACCGTCACCTACGAATTCCATGGATTTGTATAAAGCTCCGTCCACTCCTATCATTCCGATAATATGGAGAATAATGTCCTTTCCGCTTATCCACTTTGCAGGCTTACCTGTAAGTACGAATTTAATAGCGGAGGGAACCTTGAACCATGCAAGTCCTGTAGCCATTCCCGCAGCCATATCCGTAGAACCCACTCCCGTGGAAAATGCACCCAGCGCACCATATGTACAGGTATGGGAATCCGCTCCTATTACCACATCTCCGGCAACCGTAAGGCCTTTTTCCGGGAGAAGGGCATGCTCTATTCCCATCTCTCCCACCTCAAAATAATTGGTGATATCATGCTTTAAGGCAAATTCCCTGACACATTTACAGTGTTCGGCGGATTTAATATCCTTATTCGGGACAAAATGATCCGGTACCAATGCTATTTTGTCCTTATCAAATACTTTATCCGTTGTCATTTTCTCCATCTCGTGGATGGCAACGGGAGAAGTTATATCATTACCTAAAACTAAATCCAGCTTTGCTTCAATAAGCTGTCCTGCTTCTACAGAAGGAAGACCTGCATGTGCTGCAAGTATCTTCTGAGTCATTGTCATTCCCATAATTATTCCTCCGTTATTTTTTGTCTGAAATGAATGATAACATATATTTGGATGTAATTTCAATATTATTTAACCGTGATTATCCTGCGATACCATTCAAGAGCGTCTATATATGAATCATACACAACATTCATATCTATTTTGTGTAAAAGCATCCGCCTTGATACTTCCGTCCAGTCCGCAGCCTCGTAATACTCCACAAATTCCAATACCGGAACAAGTTTTCCCTTGCGTTCAACCAGTGCTGAGTATACATCCTTTGATACCTGAACATCCTTGAGAGCTTCTGACATGGGCTTCTCAAGAATTACATCCAGCACTGAAAACAGTCCGAGAAGAAATAATTCATCCGCCTTCAAAGCCAGCTCGAAGGATTTGGCAAGATTCTCGGCAAATTTAGCTCTTAACAGGGACAATCTCATAATTTCATTAGGTTTATCCGCATACAGAACATTAACTACCGCCGTATTAATCCATTTCTTCAATTCTCTCTGGCCCAGCATCGCTGCCGCATGTCTGATGGATGTGATTTCAGAATTACGGGCCATTGTATTAACCATCCTCAAAAGGGAGATGGTAAGAGCCGTATCCCTGGATATGATATCTGCTGCCTTTGTCAAATCATAATTATCGTTATTAACTATATTCAACAGTTCTATGTAATTTGCCTTAAGAGGGGCAACATCCGTCTGTCCCATGGTAACAGGCATACGGAAAAAGTTTCCT
>JBJEND010000272.1:0-5156 GCA_051880015.1 Butyrivibrio sp.
ATCAATTATTAAAAATTTTCTTCCCATTTTTATCCCTTAAGGCTTCGTTTTTTTCGTTCTTCTTCAAATATGTATTTTATAAGAAGTTCTCTGTATTCTCTGGTAATATTTTCATACTCTATTCTGTGTTCATACATACCAATTCTGTTAGGTACTTTGAAGGAAAGTATTACGGTAGCAGGAAGGCGGAATTTAATCTGGCGCTCCCTGTCATTGATATCAAACATTATAAGCATCCTCTTGCCGGTTTCAATTTGCCTTTTCCCCACAAATCGCATTCCTCCTCCGCTTATATCCAGAGTGTCTGCATTTTCAAACATATCTATATCCCGCATACTTTCCGGGAAATTGTGGGTTTTGAGAATTGACAGATAATCTTCATCTGAAAGCTCTGCATAGTAAATCGGAATTGTTTTTTCAAGTCTGAAATACTGCCGGCGTTGAAATTTTTTCAGTTCGGTTACCTGTTCTATCTCCAATGTGTATAGTTTATCACTTTTACTTCTGTTAATAATTCTTGTGATACATTGATATATTCCCTTTGAAGTAAAGAAAAAAGTGTCATATTTTCTGCCCTTATCCAAAGGTACAAGCTTACCCTTTGAAATAGGCATTGCTGTTTTGATTGTATTGTTCCCCGTAAATTCGTATATCTGGCTCACATAAACTCTTGGCTTTATTCCTGCATCCAAATCTTCCTGTGAGACAATATCACGGAATTCGATTTTATCCCCTTCCGATAACAGTCTGTATCCCATACTACCTCCTGAAATTAAATACATTTCCGAAAAATCTTAATACACCCTTCCTGTGGTGTGAAATCTGTTCTTCATTATTTTCCAGTTTACGCTGCATTGCCTGAAAAGCCTTGGTGGAATTTGCAGAGGGATATGCCAGGGAAACAGGGGTCTGTTTCATAATTGCCTTGGTAATGTATGTATCCTGAGGTACCGCTCCCAGATATTCCAGCTTAATATTCAGGAACCTTCCCACTACAGCTGATAATTTTTCGTAAATATTCCTGCTCTCACCGGCAGAATTTACCTTATTAGCCACCAGCATAACTTTTGAACCCTCTCTGTCAAAGGAGTGGTGCATTGCCAGTGCCTTTAACAGGGCATATGAATCCGTAATGGATGTAGGCTCCGGTGTACTTACCAGAAGTATTTCAGGGCTTGCCGCCACAAATTCCAATACACTGGAGGATATTCCCGCTCCCGTATCTATTATTATGACATCCGCCAGATTCTCCAGTTCACTTAGCTTATATATAAGTCTTTTCACCTGTTCCCTGTCCAGATTAACCAGTCTCGCAATACCTGAACCGCCGGATACGAACTGTACGCCACAGGGCCCCTCGGTAATTATTTCCTTCAGTTCTTTACCCTTAAACATTAAATCTGCCAGGGTATATTTAGGAATAACTCCAAACATTACTTCTATATTGGCAAGGCCAAAATCCGCATCAAATATAATAACTCTTTTACCCTGTTTGCGAAACTGCAGTGCCAAATTAATTGAAACGCTGGATTTACCCACACCGCCCTTGCCGCTGGTAACAGTAATTATTCTTGCATGGCCGACATTAACCTGATTATGTTGTTTTATTATTGCACGAAGTTTTTCTGCCTGATCCATTATTTCCTCCCAAATCCGTTTGGACGGTGTTTTAATTATTTCCGCCGAGTAAATGCTTTGCCAGCTTCTGAACATCTATCTTTTCAATATCATCAGGAACATTTTGTCCGTATGTTGAATAAGATAAAGGTGCATCCGTATACCATCTCATATTCAGAATATTGCCCAGCGCAACGGTTTCATCAATCTTAGTAAATAAAAGCTTTATATTTTCCAGTCTGCTGTATGCGTTGGCTATTGCCACCAGATCCTTATATTTGGTAGTTACGCTTAATACAAGGAAAACCTCTGTATCCACATTCAGTCCCGAATTATTAAGCAGTTCAATCATCTCAATAATCTCATCCCGCTGTTCCTGATTCTTATGGGAGCGTCCCGCCGTATCCACAAAAATCATATCATAGGATGACAATTCCCGGACATTATCCACAATCTCTGCCGGTGTATAAACCACATTCACGGAAACATCCAGAATACTTGCATAAGTGTTAAGCTGCTCCACTGCTGCAATCCTATATGTGTCCGCCGTAATCATGGCAATTTTACGTCCCCGGTTAAGCTTAAATTCAGATGCCAGTTTAGCAATGGTGGTAGTCTTGCCAACACCTGTAGGCCCTATGAAAAATATAACCTTCTGGCGTTCTCCCTCTTCTATAACCGCAGGTTCTCCAAGTTTTAAAATAATCTTCTGATAAACAGAGGCCAGAATACTGTCAAGGTTGGACTCTTTCTTTAATGAACTTTCAATGTCATTAATAATGGCATTGGCGTATTTCTCATCAACCTCATTCTCCAGAAGCTTATTATATATGAGCTTTAAGGATTTAAAATTAGCATTTCCCGCCGGGGCTTTTGGAGGTACATTCTCCTCATGCACCGTTTTATCCTCTTCCTTGTCCATCTGGTTACGAATCATCTTATGGATATTATCCAGCTTCTCTTCTATTACTTCCGTACTTTTGGACTGGGGAACAATCTTCTCATCTGCCTTCACATCAATCACTGTTTTGTTAGCAACAGAATCAAAGGTAGGCTTCTTACTGTTGATATTCTGAGCAAATTCTTTTTCCTCAAGGGCTGCGGTAATCTCCACGTAGTCCTTTTTGAAAAGTCTTGCCAGGCCCCTCTGCTTCATTGTCTTTACATTGAGCACTACAGCACTGGAACCCAGGTCCTCTCTCGCCTTCATTACTGCCTCTGTTTCATTGCTTCCGATGTATTTTTTAACTATCATATTATGCCGTCACCATCCCAACTGACTGTAATTCTACGTTATTCTCCACTTCATTATAGGATATCACAATTAAGTCTTTAAAGTAATCCTCTGTAAGCTTTTTAAAATATACTCTCACAATAGGCGAAGTAATTATAATAGGGGTTTTGCCCATTTCTTCCAATTTGGTTACTTCTTCGCCAACTGAATTCATTATTTTCTTCACTCTGTCCGGAGGAAGATTAATATATCCTCCCTGCTCCGTCTGTTTAACTGCTCCCATTATCTCCTGTTCCAGTGCCGGATCCAATGTTACCACACTGGTAGTCTCAGAAGCAGAAAAGAATTTGTTGGAAATAGCTCTCTTAAGGCTCTGTCTTGCATATTCCGTAAGTATATACGGGTCCCTGGTGGTAGCGGCATGATCCGCCAAAGTTTCAAATATTGTAAGCAAATCCCTGATGGAAATGCCCTCCTCCAGAAGATTCTGAAGGACTTTCTGTATTTCACCCACGCCCATAAGCTTAGGTACAAGCTCTTCGATAAGGGTAGGATTGTTTTCTTTAATGTTATTAATAAGATTCTGCACATCCTGACGGGTAAGGAACTCTGCAATGTGTGCCTTAATAACCTCCGTAAGATGAGTAGCAATAATTGAAGGCGGATCAACCACTGTATAACCCAGTGACTCAGCTCTTTCACGCTGATTCTCCGTAATCCATATTGCCGGAAGATGAAAGGATGGTTCAAAGGTTGGAATACCTGTAATTTCTTCCTCTACAAATCCGGGATTCATGGCCATATAATGGTCAAAAAGTATTTCGCCCTCGCTGACCTGAATTCCTTTTATTTTAATTATGTATTGGTTAGGATTCAACTGGATATTGTCTCTAAGACGTATAATCGGAACAACTGTACCCAGCTCCAACGCAACCTGTCTTCTTATCATAACTACTCGATCCAGTAAATCGCCGCCCTGATTAACATCTGCCAGAGGAATAATACCATATCCGAATTCCAGTTCAATAGGATCAACCTGAAGAAGCGAAACCACATTCTCCGGTTTTCGTATCTCCTGGGCTCCCATATCATCAGCCTCTGTTTCCGCTTCCACTGCGGCAACACCGGCATTCCTGTCCATAACCATTCCCAGGGCAAATATTCCTGCTCCCAGCGGAACAAACACATACCAGGGAAGAGGTGTTACTATCCCGAGAAATACCAGGGCAATACCTACTATTTTAAGCACTTTCGGGGTGGAGAACAATTCTCCCACCAGCTCGTCAGGAAGTTCAACCTCCTTGGAGGCCTTAGTAACAATAATACCTGTGGAAAGAGATATCATAAGGGAAGGTATCTGGCTTACCAGTCCGTCACCTATGGTAAGTAAGGCATAGTGGCTCAAAGCCTCCATTATATCCATTCCAAGGTAAATAACACCCATGGCTATTCCGCCTATAAGGTTAATAACAGTAATAATCAAACCTGCGGTGGCATCTCCCTTAACATACTTGGTAGCACCATCCATGGCACCGAAGAAAGAAGCCTCCTGCTGGATTTTATTTCTTCGCTCAATTGCCTCTTTATCTGTTATGGCTCCCGTATTCAAATCCGCATCTATAGCCATCTGCTTACCGGGCATGGCATCCAGAGTGAATCTTGCAGTTACTTCGGATACACGTTCCGAACCCTTGTTAATAACTACGAACTGAACGATAATTAATATAATGAAAACAATAAAACCGATTACCAGATTATTGCCTCCCACGAAGCTTCCGAAGGCCTCTACCACCTTACCGGGATTACCCTTCTGCAGAATAAGTTTGGTAGATGAAACATTCAGTGCAATTCTGAAAATCGTGGTAAACAACAGCATGGTAGGAAAGGCCTGCATTTCCAATACATCCTTTGCATACAATGATGTGAAAAGTATTATCATTGCAACGGCAATATTAAATGCAAGAAGCACATCCAGAAGACCTGCAGGAACCGGAATAAAAAGGAAAATGATTGCCGCCATAAGATATATTCCGACAAACAAACCCGTTTTTTTGAATTTCATATTCCGGTTCCTCCTTCCGTAAATTATAAACTATATTTTATGCTTAAGCTTCCATACAAATGCAAGTACCTCCGCTACAGCCTGATACAGCTCCGGAGGAATTTCCGTGCCAAGTTCAACATTATAATATAACATCCTGGCCAACGGCTTGTTCTCAACTATTTCAACTTCATTTTCCCTTGCAACTTCTTTGATTTTCTGGGCCAGGTAATCCTCACCCTTTGCCACCACTACCGGTGCCTT
>JBJEND010000273.1:0-25604 GCA_051880015.1 Butyrivibrio sp.
GCTACATGAGTGACTTCTTCACGAGCCGTAAACTGGAGGTGGAGAACGTGATACTGGAAGAATTTAATGAAGAAGGTTATGCACAGATGCTGAGGGAAGAAGGCCGTGCAGAAGGTCGTGCCGAGGAACGAGCCAAGACAGAAGCGGCAGAGGAACGTGCCAATAAGGCGGAAACCGAACTTGTTGCACTCAGGGCAGAACTGAAAGCACTGAAACAGGGAAACTAAGTCAATTAAAGTAATACAAAAGTAACTCTCTAGAAATCAAGGAGCCCCGGTCACAAACGTGACCGAAGCTCCTGTTCCGGAACAGTTTTTTCCTCGATATAGTAAAATTTTAATAATCTTCAATTGCGGGTGGATATGGCAGCACTTCCATCCACTGTACTCTTTCATCCATCAGCATCTTTATGGCTGCTTCTTTAGTTAAAAAATATGAAAATGTGCCATTCTCTTCATCAACTTGGTTCATAGATAAATATATTTTTAAATCATGGTCCTTCATGAAATCTTTAACATGGTTTCTATAATCCTTTTTTAAGTAAATCTTAAGATAAATTTTCTCATGCTCATAATTCTCTATTAAACTCCTACTTGCAAGATTCTCCACTGCTTTCTGGGAGGCTGCAAGAGATAATTCAGCTTCGTATTCCTCCGGAGCCGTAAGTTTAAGTATCTGTTTCTTGGTGGCATAAAATACATTGTTTTCTTCTGCTTCAACTACATCGGAATTTTCAATAATTTTTTCATATGTATCTTCCTCGGAAGCCGTCCCTGCCGGGTGTACCTGCACGGCGAACCACTTATCGGAATCTGCTTCATCCATTGCCAGTTTAAGTTCCTCTGATATTATAACTGTTTTTTTCTTAGAACTGCATGATATTCTGTTATTAATCACCAGCAATGAAATAACCGTTGCTATTGCAACCAGACTGATGCATACCACCGGTATTATATTCTTCTTTGCCTTATTTACTTCTCCCATAATGTTCTCCCTTCGTTTTATATATCTAAATTATATCACACAAAAAATCCAAATTTTTCTATTTGTAGAAATCCCTTAAATTTATGTCGAAAATAGGTATTTTTGCCTTGTTTGAGAAGCAAAATTTATAAAAATCAAGGAGCCCCGGTCACAATCGTGACCGAAGCTCCTGTTCCGGAACAGATTTTTCCTCGATATAGTAAAATTTTAATAATCTTCAATTGCGGGTGGATATGGCAGCACTTCCATCCACTGTACTCTTTCATCCATCAGCATCTTTATGGCTGCTTCTTTAGTTAAAAAATATGAAAATGTGCCATTCTCTTCATCAACTTGGTTCATAGATAAATATATTTTTAAATCATGGTCCTTCATGAAATCTTTAACATGGTTTCTATAATCCTTTTTTAAGTAAATCTTAAGATAAATTTTCTCATGCTCATAATTCTCTATTAAACTCCTACTTGCAAGATTCTCCACTGCTTTCTGGGAGGCTGCAAGAGATAATTCAGCTTCGTATTCCTCCGGAGCCGTAAGTTTAAGTATCTGTTTCTTGGTGGCATAAAATACATTGTTTTCTTCTGCTTCAACTACATCGGAATTTTCAATAATTTTTTCATATGTATCTTCCTCGGAAGCCGTCCCTGCCGGGTGTACCTGCACGGCGAACCACTTATCGGAATCTGCTTCATCCATTGCCAGTTTAAGTTCCTCTGATATTATAACTGTTTTTTTCTTAGAACTGCATGATATTCTGTTATTAATCACCAGCAATGAAATAACCGTTGCTATTGCAACCAGACTGATGCATACCACCGGTATTATATTCTTCTTTGCCTTATTTACTTCTCCCATAATGTTCTCCCTTCGTTTTATATATCTAAATTATATCACACAAAAAATCCAAATTTTTCTATTTGTAGAAATCCCTTAAATTTATGTCGAAAATAGGTATTTTTGCCTTGTTTGAGAAGCAAAATTTATAAAAATCAAGGAGCCCCGGTCACAATCGTGACCGAAGCTCCTGTTCCGGAACAGTTTTTTTCGTTCTCTTCCTTATTGCTATTCAACTGATATAACCTTATAATCCAGTTCTTCCACCGCTTTAATCAGAACTTCATCAGCTACTTCTCCGGCAAGAACCACTCTGGCTGTTTTGCTGTTATGGTCAGCCTCTGCGCTTTCCACGCCGGGAACACTTTCCAGGGCTTTTTTAACACTGGCCTCGCAGTGTCCGCACATCATTCCCTCGATTTTCATTGTTTTAGTCATTGTATTCTCTTCCTTTCCGTTATTTATCACAGTATCCTTCGGATATACCTTTATAAGATTCAGTCTCAGGGCATTCATTACCACGCAGAAGCTTGACAGGCTCATGGCAGCAGCTCCGTACATAGGATTAAGTTCCCATCCCAGTGCATTATACCACACCCCTGCTGCTAACGGAATGCCGATGACATTATATATAAAGGCCCAGAATAAATTTTCTTTAATATTGAGGAGCGTACGTCTGCTTATGCGTATAGCTCCGGCTACATCCATCAATGAATTTTTCATCAGCACCACATCCGCTGCATCAATGGCTATATCCGTACCGTTTCCAATGGCTATTCCTATATCTGCTGCCGTAAGGGCAGGTGCATCATTAATTCCGTCACCTACCATGGCAGTTTTGCCCTGTTTCTTAAGCTTCTGTACAACCTCCTCCTTACCCTTAGGCAAGACTCCTGCTATAACCTCATCCACTCCCGCAAGCTTTCCTATGGCATTGGCCGTGCGTTCATTATCCCCTGTAAGCATAACCGTACGGATTCCCATCTTTTTGAGAACTGAGATTGCCTTTATGCTGTCCTCCTTCATCACATCGGAAACTCCGATTATTCCCAGAAGTTTTTTGTCCCGTCCTACAAGAATGGGTGTAATACCCTCTGCGGCAAGTCTGTCATACTCCTCTGTAATTTTACCGGTAATGTCCTCTCCAATCATTTCTCCGGTAAAATTAAGATTTCCTACAAATATCAGGCTGCCATTGAGTCTGCCTGTCAGTCCGTTACCCGGCAGGGTGGTATAATCTTCGCTGTCCCTTAGCTGTATTCCCATTTCCCGGGCTTTCTTTACAATGGCAGCGGCAAGGGGGTGTTCACTTTTACTTTCGAGGGCATAAGCGCATTCCATAAGTTCGCCTTCAGTGCATCCCTCCAGCGGATATATTCCGGTTACCTCCGGCTCACCCTTGGTAATTGTACCCGTTTTGTCCAGAGCAATAATGCGGATATGTCCGGTATTTTCAATGGCCTCTGCAGTTTTAAACAAAATTCCGTTGCGGGCGCTGAGTCCGTTACCCACCATAATGGCTACCGGAGTGGCAAGTCCCAAAGCACAGGGGCAGCTTATTACCAGTACGGAAATACCTCTTCCCAGGGCAAAACCAAAACTTTGTCCGGTTATAAGCCACACAATAACCGTTATGAAGGCGATACCCATAACAATGGGAACAAATACTCCCGAAACTCTGTCTGCTATTTTGGCAATGGGTGCCTTAGAAGCTGAAGCGTCATTTACCATTTGTATAATCCGGGCGAGGGTGGTATCCTCTCCTACTCTGGTTGCCTCACAGCGGATATAGCCAAAACGGCTGATTGTGGCAGCAGACACTGTATCCCCCACAGATTTATCAACGGGAATGCTTTCCCCTGTAAGTGCCGATTCGTCAATGGCAGTATTGCCCTCTGTGATAACGCCGTCAACGGGAATACTTTCCCCTGCACGGACGATAAATATATCACCTTTTTTGACCTGTTCCACAGGAACAGTCTGCTCTGCACCGTCAACCAGAACAACGGCACTCTTTGGAGCCAGTTCCATAAGTCCCTTTATGGCATTGGTAGTTTTTCCTTTGGAATGAGCCTCCAGCATTTTACCTACGGTTATAAGGGTGAGAATCATTGCAGCGGACTCAAAATAAAATTCATCCATATATTCCATAACTGCATCCATATTACCCCTCATCTGGGCATCAGTCATGGCAAAGAGTGCATAGGTGCTGTATACAAATGAGGCTCCGGCACCTATGGCCACCAGCGTGTCCATATTAGGAGCCCCATGAATAAGCCCTTTAAATCCATTTATAAAAAACTTCTGGTTAATTACCATGATTATTCCTGAGAAAAGCAGCTGTATGAGCCCCATGGCCACATGGTTCCCCTCCAGAAATGCCGGCAGCGGCCATCCAAACATCATGTGCCCCATTGAAAAATACATAAGGGCCGCAAGAAATATAAGTGAAAACACAAGTCTTTTCACAATCAACGGAGTATCCCTGTCAGGAATATCCCCTTTCTCATTACTTTTATTTTTAACTGAGTTGTCCTGCAGTCCGGCACCGTATCCTGCCTTCTTAACAGCAGCAATTACCTCCCCGGGGTCTGCATCTCCCTCTACCTCCATGGAATTGGTAAGTAGATTAACGGAACATGACCTTACGCCATCTACCCCGGAAACGGCCTTTTCAACTCTGGCACTACATGAGGCACAGCTCATTCCCGTCACTTTATAACGCTCCATAAATAACTCCTTTAAAATAAAAAGTAACCTGACCATTGGAAAGGTTACTTTAATTTCATTTATGTTATTATTTTACCCGCTATCCACAGAATAACGGTAAGTATGAGGAAAATCAGAACAAAAACATTGAGATGTTCCTTTTTCCTAAGCATAATAACAGCAGTATCTCCAACGGCAACACAACCTAATGTAATATAAGAAAATGTATTAACATCACCCGTTGTAAATAATCTGCACATATCCAGTGTAAATATACCTATAAGAATAAGTGAAACAAATATTTCCACCGTATGAAACAACGCCGTTTTATCCATATGGCTTCTGTATACAACAGGAATTGCCATTGAAAGAGATATTATATACGCGGAAGAAATCCACATATCCGCCGTATTAACATCTTTGCCACGGACAACATTAATCGTTCTCAGAATAATGGCCACCACCAATGCGCCGTAAGCAACAAACTGCACTCCTGTATTGGAATACTCTGTATGTATCATGCCCGAAATCAAAAGACATCCTGCAGCTATACACAGCATCTTCATATTAATTCGATCATATATCTCCAGACTTCGGGAAAAAACTCCCGCAAACATGTACTGATTATATATAAGAACCAGTGCAAGAGTCACAACAAGGGACAGAACCGACATTATATACATATATCTGTTCAATCCGTCAGACAAAACATTCATTCTGTGAACCGAACGGACAATGCTTTGTACCCTCTCTGCAAAAAGAACCACAAAATATATTACAAACATAATATTTATAATATATGATATAAGGTCCGTATTCACCCTCCATCACCTCTTTTCAGACTTATGGGAAAAATATACCACAATTCCGTTTTTTTGACAAGTGTCCGGGTTTTTTCATGCCAATATGGCCGCTACAATCGCAACCACCAGAAGCACCCCTCCTATAAGAAATAAATTGCCCAGAGGGATTTTGTCCCTGTCCCTCCGGTCCATAACAAATTCAAAATATCCGTCCGGGCCCTCCTTTTTCTTCTTAAACTGCTTTCTTATCCTATAGCTCAGATAAGCAAAAGCATCGAAGCCCCCTCCGTTTGAAACGAAGCACATTACTCCTGCAATCAGCATAAGTACCGCTGCCACAAAGGCAGAATTACTGATAATGGTAAATGTGTCCTTTCGAATATCAAAAATCTGAATTTCATAGATAAAAACGGCTACGGCTATGACAAGTCCAACCGCAGCCGTAATCAAATATCTTTTAAGCTTTTTATTCATTGCTGAATCTCTCTCTGATATTGTTCAAATTCCAAAGTGTTACAGCTTACAAAATGTCCCGGAATAATTTCCTTAAGTTCCGGACCTTCCTTGGAGTAATCGTGGTCCTCCTCCGGCTTATACACAACACGCTTTCTCTTTTTCTCATAATGAGGATCAGGATACGGAATAGCTGATAAAAGAGATTTCGTATAAGGGTGCAGCGGATGTCTGAAAAGCTCCTCAGATTCTGCCAGTTCCACTATTTTGCCAAAATACATAACAGCAATTCTGTCGGAAAAATATTTTACTACGGAAAGATCATGAGCTATGAATAAAATAGTAAGATTCATTTTCTCCCGAAGTTCATTCAAAAGATTAATAACCTGGGCCTGGATGGATACATCCAACGCACTGATTGGTTCGTCTGCAATAATCAGTCCCGGATTCATAATTATGGAACGGGCAATACCTATACGCTGTCTCTGTCCTCCGGAGAATTCATGGGGATATCTTCCCGCATGTTCTCTTACAAGACCTACTGTTTCAAGAATAGCGTATACTTTTTCGTCAATGACTTTACGGTCACGCACTCCCTGAATTCTTAAACCTTCGGCAATAATTTCCCTTACAGTCATTCTGGGATTAAGGGATGCTATCGGGTCCTGGAAAATCATTTGTATATCTGTAACTGATTTATGTTTTTTATTATCAGCCACTGCCTGACGGTAATCTTCTTTGGCAGATTCTATGAGTGACTTCAGCTCTTCCCTTCTGGAACCATCTGCTGTTTTCATTTCAGTCTTATATGCCGCAATTCTCTCCTGATAATCCCTAAGACCTGCACTTACACGCTCTCCGTTATAGTATACATTGCCTCCGGTAGGATTATACAATTTAATGATTGAACGTCCCGTGGTAGTCTTGCCACAGCCTGACTCTCCAACCAGTCCGAACACCTCACCTTTTTTTATATCGAAACTGATGTCGTCCACTGCTTTAAAATCTTTTTTTCCGTCTTTAAAGTACTGTCTTAAATGCTCAACACGAAGCAATACCTCATCATTTTTCATTGCCGTCCACCTCCAGTTGCTCATTTAATTTTCTCATGCGTTCTATTCTGTCCAGGACAATGGCAGGAGGCTCTATCTTAGGCGCATTGGGATGCAGAAGCCATGTAGCCGCTTTATGTGTAGGAGAAACCTCAAAGAATGGGGGTTCTTCCTCAAAATCAATCTCCATGGCATATTTATTACGGGCCGCAAAGGCATCTCCCTTAGGAGGATGAATCATATTCGGAGGGGTGCCGGGAATTGATAAAAGCTTCTCTTTAGTGTCCAAATCCGGCATTGATGATAACAGCGCCCATGTGTAGGGATGCTTTGGATCATAGAAAATATCATCCACCGTTCCGTATTCCACAATCTTTCCTGCATACATAACCGCAACTTTGTCTGCCACATTGGCAACAACACCTAAATCATGGGTGATGAAAATAACCGTTAATTTTCTCTTCTGTTTAAGCTCATCAATCAGCTCCAGAATCTGGGCCTGAATGGTAACATCCAATGCAGTAGTGGGCTCATCGCATATAAGTATATCCGGATTAGCGGCAATGGCAATGGCAATTACAATACGCTGTCTCATACCGCCGGAAAATTCAAAGGGGTACTGGTTAAAACGCTTTTCCGGTTCTTTGATTCCCACGTCCTCCATAATCTTAATGGCCTGTTCATAAGCTTCCTTCTTGGTAACGTGGCGGTTCATAAGTATAACCTGCTCATTCATATAATGCACATATGAAGCTGCATTTTCCCTGCCCTCATATACCTTGTCAAACAATTTTACAAACTCTGCCACTGCAGGAGCAGACATATCGGCACTGCCCTTCTGATCCTTAAGGTATTCTTCAAATTCCGATAATATTTTAGAACTTTCATCATTAAGAATATGTGCATCTTTACAATCCTTTTTCAGTTTGGCCATTTTTAATTTGAATGCCTTTCCCGCATATTTACGGTTAGTTTTTGCATTCAACAAAGTTGCCTCCGTCATCTGCTTTCCTATTTTCATAATAGGGTCAAGACTTGACATAGGATCCTGAAAAATCATTGTAATTTTGTTCCCACGTAATTTATTAAATTCTTCCTCTGAAATCTTCAGAAGGTCTTTGTCATCATATATAATTCTTCCCCCCTCCACAATACTGTTGGGTGCAAGAATGCCTAACATAGCTTTGGCCGTTACGGATTTTCCGGAACCGGATTCACCTACTATTGCCAGTGTCTCTCCTTTTTCCAGAGAAAAAGAAATATCCCTTACCGCCTGTACCTTGCCGTTGTTGGTTCTGAAGGAAATAACAAGGTTCTGAACATCTAAAATAGTACTCATTATGCCACTCCTCCTATTCATCCGCACCACGAAGGGCAGGGTTAAATGCATCTCTAAGTCCGTTACCGAAAAGGTTGAAACATATTAACAGCAACGCAATAAACACCGCAGGGAAAAATACACAATGCGGATATGTGGACAGGGTTGTCTGTCCGTTGTTAAGCATGGTTCCGATACTGGTCATCTTATCAGACTGAAGATTAACTATTCCCATGTATGACAGACTTGCTTCGGAGAAAATAACACTTGGTATAGTGAGAACCGATGCAGTAATTATATATCCGATACCATTAGGCAGAATATGACGGAATATAAGTCTGGAGTCCTTTGCTCCCAAAGTTCTTGCCGCCATAACGTACTCCTGTCCCTTAAAACGGTAGAACTGGGCTCTTACCGTACTTGAAGTACTTATCCATCCAAAGAAAACGAAAGCAAACAAAAGGGAAGGAATGGGTCCCGCCTTTGTTGCAAGATACATCTGGAATAATGAGAAAATTACCACAGTGGGAATCTCCCATATAAAATCTTTAACACGTTCAAAAATAAGGTCAAATGCTCCGCCGTAATATCCTTCAAGCGCACCTATAACAACTCCGATAAAAAGATTTATTGCAGATACCACTACACTGAGAATAAGTGAAAGTCTGGCACCTGATGCAAGTCTCGTAAGTATGTCATATCCGTTGGCGTCTGCACCGAACAGGAAGGAAGCGTAATCACCGTTTATATATTTGTAATATTCACTGTAAATGACACGGATAAAATACTGTTTTCCACCGTTTACTGCCTTACTGTATACCGGATTACCCTCTTCATCATATATAAAAATATCCTGAAGTTCACCCTTTGCATCCCTTACGGCAACACCTTTTTCGTCTGTAAGGTACCATGCATTGGCATCATTCTGATATGCTGAGGCCTTTATCTGTTCGGAATCAATAAGGGGATACAGTACCTGTACTCCGTTTTCCTGTTCGTATGCCTGTAACTGTGCATACTCTTCAGCAGTAACGGTTTTATTTACAAATCCCACTGCTGCGTAGCTGTCATATCTTACCTTATAAGTTGATCCGCCTCTTTTGTTGCCTTCTGCAGGCTTAATCTCTTCTTTTATTTCAATCAGGGCACCGGGAATAGCCTCAAGACGGTCCAGTCTCTGACGATTTACAGTCTGGTTTTTACCTCCGTCCCAGAACTTCCATCCCAGTTTTTCACAAATGGGGTTCTTGGGGAGGCTGTATGCGTAATAGCCGTCACGGTCCGAAACCTTGTATCGTGAAAACATTGGTACGAACACGGCAAAAATAACCAGTAATATAATCACTATTGCTCCAAAAACAGAGCTTTTATTTTTACGGAAACGTCGAAAGGCATCCTTAAAATAACCAATCGGTGCCGTATCAAACTTCTGGTCATGTAGTTCTTTATCCTGCTGTACAAAATGGAATTTTTCAGCAGGAATATCTTTAATGTCTTTATAACTCATTGGTCTTGCCTCCTCCCATTCTGATTCTGGGATCAATAAATCCATAGCTTAAATCAAATATAAGTCCCGCAATCAAATCAATGGCTACATAGAACATTGAAATGAACAGGAAAACACTGTAATCCCTTGAGGTAATGGAAAGGAGATACACACGTCCGATTCCCGGAACAGAGAATATCTGCTCAATTATAAGAGAACCCGTAATGACATACACTACATCCGCAAGGAAGCTGGGAAGCAGAGGCACCATTGAATTACGCAGGGCATGTCTGAACAGTGCCTGTTTTCTCGTAAGACCTTTGGTTCTGGCCAGCAGCATATATTCGCTGGTCATACTCTCCGTTAATTCTGCACGGACATACCTCATATCCCCGGCAATAACACCAAATGACAGTGCCAGTATAGGCAGAATGGCCGATTTAAACATATCCCATGTGAAATAATCTGTTCCGGACTTCATAACAAGAGGCAGCAGATTAAGCTTAAAGCCCACTATATACTGAAGCAGAAAAGCATATACGAAAGCAGGCACAGAAATAAACACTATGATAAAAATATTTATTAAATAATCCTGCCATTTATTTTTAAAGTTGGCGGCAATTATACCAAAGATGATTCCCAAAGGAATGCTGATGACTATAGAAATAATATTAACATATATGGTTGCCGGGAGTTTAGAAGTAACATACTGGGTAACAGGCTGGAATAAAGTTCCCACCTCCGTACAGAATCCCCAGTCCCATTGGGTAAACACATTTTTAAGGAAAATACCATACTGCACAATAATGGGTTTATTATATCCCCACGCCTCTCTCATCGCCTCTAACTGTGCCTGATTTCCACCAAGTACCGCATGCACATGATTGGGCAGCAGACGGATTAAGATGAAAAGGACCGTCATAATTGCAAATGCAGTGACAAACATAAGTCCTATACGCTTAAAAATATATTTTTTCATAATTACTCTTCTCCATGTTATTTCTATTAGATTCATATAAATTACAGACGCACCTGTTTACTGTATCCATAACTTATATGAACCTCTGATAAAGTCGGCAATAAGCCGGGGAATCCCCGGCTATTACCGAATATTATTATATAATTTTAGTAGGTAAGCTGATTGTTCTGTTTTGCACAGTAATCTGCCCATTCAGCATCAGTATAGTTATATGACATAAAACGGAATCCACCGTATGTCTCCATATATGCACCGCTGAAATCGTAGGTTATATATTCTACCTTCTGTGAAAGGAGTGATGCTTCACGAAGAACTCTTAAAGGTACGCAGTTGTACTCCTTAAGAATAGCTCCTTCCATTCCGGCAAGAACCTCAAGTCTTACATTCTCTTCTGCCTGAGCCCACTTTCCGGTATATAATGCCTCATACCAGTCATAGAAGGACATTGTATATTCCTTGCCTTCTACAGTCAATGTTACAAGCTGGGTATTGTCAAATCCGTATTCTGCATCTGCATAGTATACTTCATCACAATAGCACTGCATTATTGAATATGGGTCATTCTCTGCTCCGCCCCATGCGCTGAAGATAATATCTGCAGTACCGCTCTTCATTGCAGCGTATGGATCTTCTACTTCGAGAAGTTCAATAGTAACCTTTCCTTCAAGAGCTGTACCTTTAACGGCATTCTGTACTGAGTCGTTAATGAAGTTGATTGCTTTGGTAATACTGTCACTGGCTGTAATTACATTAAGCTGGAGAGTAATCTTATCTGTTTCCTTAATATCTCCTGCTGCCAGCGCATCGCTGTATGCCTTTTCAAAAAGTTTCTTTGCTTCGTCTACATTGTAGCCTGTAAGGTTTTCATATTTATCAGCATCGTATACTTCACAAAGAACATCCTTTGCATAATCTGTGCTTCTGTAGGTATCAAATGTAGATACATCATATACATAAAGCTCATTTAACAGACCAAATCCCGGGCTGTTGGAAGGATAAACCTGCTGGCAGAATTCTGCTCTGTTAATTGAAAGGGAAATTGCCTTTCTGAAATCCTTATAGGTAAGCAGAAGCTTGTTGATTCCGTCATTGCTTCTTAAAGCCAGGGCATCCTTGCTTGCATTAAATGAAAGCTTATAGGTGTAGCTTGTCGGGCTGTATACAATATAATCACTGGTTCCGTAGGTCTCAAGATCTGTTGCATCCAATCCCACATCATCCAGCTCGCCCTTTAAGAAGAGCTGCATTACAGTTGAATGCTCATCAATTACATTAAATACAATATCTGTTGTCTGGTACTGGCCCTCAAATTCCTTTTCGCTGTATCCGTACCACTTGTCATTCTTGGTAAGTTTAATAACCTTGTCTTCCTGCCATTCAACAAGTTTATATGGACCGTAGGAAGCGTAGGTATCAACGGAAGTTCCGTAAGTAGTCTTGGTAAGTCCGCCTGCATCCTGTTTATTTGCTTCATATAAATCTTCTTTTACAAGCCAGTTGGATGTAAGGTTATAATATACCATATACTCTTCCAAAATAGGTCTTTCATAAATAAGTGTAATGGTATACTCATCATCCTTGACAATTCCTACTTTATCGAAATCAATCTTTTCCATACTTTCATAGTATGTACAGTATTCCAATTCTTCTCCGTCATAATAATCCATTTCAAAGTAATTATTAACGGCATCAACAAGGGCATCAAGAGCAGCCTTGACATCTCCTACTACAGCTACCCAGTCGTTATCTCCCTGGAGTTCCTTAAGGGCAGCAAGAGTATCTGTTCCGTCCTCTGCAATAAAGCAGCCTTCGTATGCTGCAGCTGCATTCTCAAGACTGTCTCCGAAAAATGCAGTAGGCTGTGTAACGCTGGTATAAATATTGCCGTCTTCTGCTTCGGCATATTCTCCTGTATCAACATCATAAAAGTCAACATACTGTCCTTCACCATTGCAGAAATACTGATAAGCATTGGCAAGGGCAAAAGTTCCCTGATAATAGGAAGATGCTCTGTAGTTCTGCATATCAGGATTGAGTGCCTGCTTCATGGAATAAACATAAGTATCGGCATTAATCGGTGTACCGTCATCCCACTGGGCATTCTCTCTTAATGCAATCTGGAAAGCATATCCTTTCGTAGCGTCTGCCGGAATATTGTAATTCTCGTTTCCTGCGTATTTGTCCGTCACGTCAACAGGAGCAGCAGCAGCCATTTCGTTAATATATTCAAAATTAGCTGTATCTGAATATATAATGTCATACAGTCCTCGCTGTGTAAGCATCATGATGGAATATTCATCATTATATTCCCATTCATGAATGTTAAGTGACTGAACAGCGGATGTAACAATAGATGTATTATAAGTATAAGTATCACCGCTTGATTCTTTTTTGCCTGAACATCCTGCTGCTGTTACTGCAACCATAGCAACAGTGAGAGCGCCGGCAATGAGTTTTTTTGCACTTCTCATAAAATCTCTCCTTTTCTTTTTCATATTGATACTGTGGGATTCCCATGCTTTATTACTTTATTTAAGTAAAGTATCAAAAACAAAGGCGTCAATGATATTCTGTCCTCATTGACGCCGTCCCACTAATCACTTAAATAATTTACCACGCATTTGTGAATTTGTCTACCAAAAAAATTATTTTTCATATTTTTTACAGGTATTTTTACCTGCTTTTTTGGCAGAAAACATGGCTGCATCCGCTTTTTTGTACAAATCTTCGAATTTCACACCATCTTTAGGTATCATAACATATCCGGCTGAACAGGATATTTCGTAGTCAGTTTCTGCATCAGGCTTTAATTCTGATATTTTCTGAAGTATATCCCGGCACTTTTTGTCAATATCCTCTGTACTTATGTCTTTACACAGGATTATAAACTCGTCTCCTCCTATACGGCAGGCTATGTCCTTATCCATGAAACATCTGTGCATTATGTCTGCTACCTTCTTAAGGAGTCTGTCTCCGAATATATGCCCGTAATTATCATTGGCGGACTTAAAATTGTCCAAATCTATCATAATGAAAGCGGCACTTTCATCTCCCGGAATATTCTCGAGATATTCTTTGATAAGAGGTATTCCCCCGTGCCTGTTGTACAGGCCTGTAAGCTCATCCGTGGCCGCCTGTTTTACCAGCATATTTTCCTGCTGCCGCTGTCTTGTAATATCCGTATATGAACCTATTATATGGCTGACTTTACCGTAAATATCTATAACCGGTTCACATGACAGTCTTATCCACAGTATCTCTCCCTGTCCGTTGGAAAATGCTGCATCCATGCTTCTGGCGTTTTTATCCTCTCCCAATATAAGTCCGTTTATGTATTCCCTGAACTTTCCGTAATTAATTATTCTGGCACTGAAAAGTTCCCTGTACTTATGGGAAAAGTCTTTAATGAAAACATATTTATCATTAAGAATAGGATTAAAATTCTTCATTGCATCTGTACAGAAAGTATTGATAAGGGAAAAAGTGTTTTCACTGAGATTCCAGTCAAGGCAGTTGTTTTCTGCAAGACGCAGGGCATTCTCCAGCTTCTTCTCAGTAATGGATAACTCCTGCTCTCTTTTCTTTTCTTCCCTGATGTCCGATACGGAACCGTAATACATCCGCCTTCCATCCTGTTCCCTGAGGAAAAATGCCCTTATTCTGTACCAGACAATCCTTCCGTCTGCTTTCTGGTAACGTATTTCGCTTACTGCTCCGTCCAGAGGACACTCATAGGCTTTTTGGAACATCCTGATAAATCCGGCTCTGTCCTCCTCCATTATACTGTTCAAAGGAAATCTGCGTTCTATACCATCTGCACTTCCATCTGTTCCTATAATCCGATCATACTGTTCATTGGTTCTTATTATTTCCACGGTACCATTGTAATATTCCGCAAATGCAATGGCTCCCAATATATTATTAACAATGGTTTCACTGAATAAATTTTCATTCAGGAGCTCTCTTATGTGCAGCTGGTTATTTTTCTTAAGCTGTATTCCTGAGTAATCAAAAAGCTTTCTTTCCCGCAAAAGTCCCTCAAAGGTCTCCGCAGTAACAGGTTTGAAGAAAAAATATCCCTGTGCATATTCGCATCCCATACCAACCAGAAAATCCACCTGTTCTTTGGTCTCTACTCCCTCTACAATAACCTTCATTCCCATCATTCTTGCCATATTGACTACAGCTTCAAGTATACCCAGTCCCTTGCCCATGGTTCTTTCACTTATGTCCAGGAATTTCATGTCCAGCTTCAGAACATCTATGTTCACGTCATTGAGCATATTAAGTGAAGAATATCCGCTTCCGAAGTCATCCATTAATACTTTCATTCCTCTTTTCTGCAGGGA
Source organism: Butyrivibrio sp. (assembly GCA_051880015.1). GTDB lineage: Bacteria > Bacillota > Clostridia > Lachnospirales > Lachnospiraceae > Eshraghiella. Next base: position 14,968 of record JBJEND010000273.1, read on the forward strand.
ATGTACAACATTATTGACAGTATCCAGTCTTTCGGAATATATGCTCTCCGTTATTTCTATTTCCACCAGTTTCGGGTCAAGATGATATGACCTTAACAGATTGCCGATAAATCTTGGCACATTCATGGAAAAAATATCTACGCGGGATACATTTATGGATATGGGCACAGGTCTTATGCCCCTGTCAATCAGGCTCCTCTGGAAATGGCATACTTCTTCCCATACATATTTGTCCACATTGGTAATAAATCCGTTATTTTCCAGAACCGGAATAAAATCCTTCGGGGGAATTAACGTACCATCCGCTTTTCTCCAACGAACCAGTGCCTCTGCCCCCACAATCTTACCGGTGCTCATATTGCATTTAGGCTGTAGATAAAATATAAACTCATGTTTAAACAGAGCCTTCGGAACAGCACAGAGCATATGATGCTCTTCTTCCATCTTAAGCATCATTCCGTGCTCATAGAAATTCATTCTTTTGGCATAATTTCCTTTTATTTTGGACAAGGCAATTATGGCACGGTCATACATGGTACTCACCGGCACACTCCTGTCCTCGATGAAATATACGCCAAAGGCCGGCAAAAATCCGGCGCTGTCCTCATATTCCTTAACCCTTCCGATAATGTTATACTGAAGGCTTTCCAGAAGATCCCTGCTCTGGGATATGATAAGAGCGAAATCATCATCCCCCAGATATCCTGCAACTCCGCCTCTTGCTTCGCAAGTATCACGAAGTCTCACGGCGATGTCTGTCAGGAATTTATCTCCGGCCTCCCTTCCGTACCACTCGTTAAACAGCTTAAAATGTTCCACATCCACCGCCACAAGACAGAATTCCTGATCCATGCTCTGTTCTGACAGAAATTCCTCTGCTTTTTCAAAAAATGACCGTTTGTAATACAGTCCCGTAAGAGCATCTTTTCCCCGGGAGATGTCCTTTGCCGACGATTCACCGTAAAGTGCTTCGTACACTTTTTCCATATTCAGATCAAACAAAGCTTCTCCTATGTGTTCCTTATCCATACATACCCCACAATCCCGGATTATTAATCCGCACTGTTATATTACACCCATTTACCTTTCAAAATCCATAGTCTCATATACGCATATACCGGTGAGACCTCCGGCAACACCCTTATCCCCAATGCCTCATATCTGCTGCAACTTTCATAGTCCGTTTCCGGATTCTTACCCACTAGGTATACGGGAATTTTCCTGTCCGCCGCCTCAGTCATAAAAGCCTTCAATCCGTCAGACTCCACACATAATGTTCCGCTGTGGTATGCGTATAGCAGCACAGCTTTAATATTATCTCCCATTGCCGGATACTCCAGCCCGGGACAGGCGTGTAACTGCATAATACCTGAGCCTTCACTGTAAAAATCCCGGTCCGGCACAAGGACTTCTTCTTCCGGATAGTCAGAAAGATATTCAAAGCCCCTTTCCCCGTATTCACCAAAGCACCTGCCTCCAATACTTTCCAGACTGTCACTGTACAGACTGTGGGGCATTATCCTGCCGGCGGCATGAATTTTACAATTCTCCCCTGCATTACGGTAAGGAATAAAAACCCCCTTCCCGTATCTGTTACGGATAAAGTCCACGCTGCATCTGAAATTCTCCATGCCGTTAGCCCTGGAATCCTCAAGAACATAATTGCTGGACACAAGCATTACCGGCACATCCGGTTTACCCAGAACCATGGATAAAAACGCTGCAGAATACTGCAAAGTGTCACTTCCGTGGGTAATAATGATTCCGTCATATGAAGCCTCGGCTGCCAGTCCCTCCCTGACTGCGCAAAGAAGCTGCTCATATGTTCTTCCGGTAATGTTTTCACTGAGAACCGTATAGGGAGTCACAGTGTCCCATTGGGTATCATCGGGATAAAGTCTTTTGTATTCCTCCAGGATTATATATGGTTTGTCCGCATCAGGAGAAATATATTCTCCCTGTACAGTACTTCCTATTGTACCTCCGGTAAAAATAACAAGAATTCTCATGTCCGGCTCCCTTCTTAGTATATTATAACTTAAGTCCGGCAATTTCTTCAACAAGTCCTTCAATACATTTCAGATAATTCTCTGTATTGGATATATCTTCTTTGGAAAAATAATAGGTAAAATACGGAGTCTCTCCGTTGGTAAATCTAAAGCTGCTGCCGTGTTTTTTAACCATTTCCGGTATTCCCGACGGATTAATAGAAGCATTGGGCAGCATATTAATCTTAATATCCCTGCGGTTTCCCTTAATCTCCATAATATATGCCTCGTGGGCACGGGTCTTTATAAGGGCAATTCTCATAAGATTAACTGCTGATTTGGGTATGTCCCCAAAACGGTCCAGAAGTTCGTCAGTCATATCTGACAACTCTTCCTTTGTACTGATGGAGGCTATTCTCTTATATACATCCAGCTTCTGATTTTCGCTTCTGATGTATGTGGCAGGTACAAAAGCATCCACATCAACATCCACCACCGTTTCAAAATCCTCACCGGTACTGATTCCCTTTATGTCTGCAACAGCCTCGTTAAGCATTTTACAGTAAAGGTCATATCCTACAGCCTCCATATGCCCATGCTGTTCTGCTCCCAGCAGATTACCTGCTCCACGAATCTCCAAATCCTTCATTGCTATTTTAAACCCTGAACCAAGCTCCGTAAATTCCCGTATGGCACTTAATCGTTTCTCCGCAACTTCCCTAAGAAGCTTGTCCCTGCGGTAAAGCAAAAAAGCATACGCCACACGTCCGGAGCGTCCCACTCTTCCCCTTAGCTGATATAGCTGGGAAAGTCCGAATCTGTCGGAATCGTGGATAATGATAGTATTAACATTGGGAATATCCAGTCCCGTCTCAATAATTGTGGTAGACACCAGAACATCTATTTCTCCGTTGACAAAGTCCATCATTATCCGTTCCAGCTCCCGCTCGTGCATCTGTCCATGGGCAAAGGACACCGTGGCATCAGGTACAAGCCTGCTTATTCCAAGAGCTACTTCTTCTATTCCCTGAACTCTGTTATATACATAATATACCTGACCGCCTCTTGCAAGCTCCCTGTTAATGGCTTCTCTTACCATCTCCTCGTCATATTCCGTTACAAATGTCTGTATTGGAAGCCTGTCAACGGGGGCTTCCTCCAGAACGCTCATATCCCTGACTCCTATAAGACTCATATGGAGTGTTCTGGGTATAGGTGTAGCTGTCAGAGTAATAACATCCACATCCTTTTTAAGCTGTTTTATTTTCTCCTTATGGGCTACTCCGAACCGCTGTTCCTCATCTATAATAAGAAGTCCCAAATCCTTATATACCACATCCTTGGATAATGCCCTGTGAGTTCCTATTACCACATCCACAAGTCCCTTTTTAAGTCCTTCAATGGTATCTTTAATCTCTTTGGGAGTGCAGAAACGTGACAGCATACGGACTTCCACCCCGAAATCCTTCATTCTAAGGTCAAACGTAGTGTAATGCTGCTTTGCCAGGATGGTGGTGGGCACCAGATACACCACCTGTTTATTATCCTGAACAGCTTTAAAGGCCGCCCGTATCGCCACCTCAGTTTTACCAAAGCCCACATCCCCGCACACAAGGCGGTCCATGATTTTACGGCTTTCCATATCTTTTTTAATATCTTCAATGGCTGCAAGCTGATCCTCAGTCTCTTCATAAGGAAACAGTTCCTCAAATTCCCTTTGCCACGGGCTGTCTTCACTGAAAGTAAATCCTTCCCGCTGCTGCCTTACAGCATAAAGTTTTACCAGTTCGTCCGCTACGGTTCTCACTGCGGTTCTGACTTTGGTTTTGGTTTTGTGCCATTCCGGTGAACCAAGCTTATTAAGTTTAGGTTTTTTCGCCTCTGAGTCGGCATATTTCTGTATTAAATCCAACTGTGTTGCCAGAATATACAGATTGCCTCCCCCGGCATATTCTATCTTAATGTAGTCTTTTTCTGTTTTGTCTACTTCTATTTTCTCGATACCACGATATATTCCCAATCCATGATTTTCATGAATTACATAATCTCCTATGTTAAGGTCTGCAAAATTTGAAATAGCCTTTCCGGAATAATTTTTCCTGCGGGTTTTGTTCTTACGGCTGTTACCGAATATATCGTCTTCCGCTACTGCAACAAATCGGATGTGGGGATATTCAAAGCCCTTTCTCAATTTGCCGCATACAGTCATCACTTCACCTGCAACCGGTTCTCTGTCCATATTATCAGAGAATACTGCTGCCACATCATTATCCCTTAAATCCCCGGCCAGTCTCTCGGCCCTGGTCTTGGAGGAAGATACCAGTAATATTCTGTATTTGTTCCGTTTCCACACTCTTATGTCGGATATAAGGGTTTCAAATGAATTATTATACGCACCGATACCCTTGGCCCCCACATCAAAATGCCCGGCCTCTTCCAGAAAACTCAGTCTGCAGTCCAATGCGGCTGTTGCCAGGGAATGTCTGGCTCCTATTTTAGCACAGATTTCGGGAAAGGTGTACAATATTGCTGTCTGAGACGGCAGTATGCCTCCCTTTTCCAGACGGTGAACCATACTTTCCCTGAATTCTTTTTCCGTAACATCGGCTTTTTCCCTGATTCTTAAAGGCTCGTCCAGTATAATGACTCCCTGTTCTCTGTTAAAATAGTCAACAAATGACACTGTGGAAGAAGAAAAGAAATTAATCAGGTTATCGCATCCGCTATAATCTTTAAGAATGAGGATTTTTTCTTTAAGTTCTTCCAGATTCTTATGAGCCTTGGCGGCTTCGGCCATACGCCCGGCTTTGTTAAGTCCTGCCTCATATTCCCTGGTCTCGGCTTCCAGGGCAGCGATTCCTCTGCCAAGTCCATCTGCAATAATCAGGTCCGTGGCCGGGAAAATAGTGAGTTCTTCAATATTTTCCACAGAACGCTGGCTCTGGGCATCAAACAGCCTCATGGAGTCAATTTCCGTATCCCATAATTCTATTCTGCAGGGATTTTCTTCAGTAAGAGGAAAAATATCTATAATTCCTCCCCGGATTGCGAACTGACCGCCTTCTTCTGCCTGTAATACATGTTCATATCCTGTTTCCACCAGATATTCCGACAACTCTTTAAGGTTAATTTCATTCCCAACGGACAGGGTTCTTATATATTTTTTAAATACTGTGGGGGGCATAAGCTTATCCATACATCCGTCTATGGTGGTTACTACGGTTATATCCTCTCCCTTTACCAGCTTCTCTATAACCTTAAGGCGTTCCTTTACAATCTGGTTACCATGAATATCTGCACTGTAGAAAATAAAATCCTTGGGAGGATAATAGTAAGTATTTCTGTCAAGTCCCCGGTAATCCTCATACAGCTCCCTGGCCTTAATCTCATTATGAGTTATTATAAGACGCTGTTTTGCATCCCGGCATATTCCCCTGATAAAAGAGGGTTTCTGCTGGTCCACGCACCCAAATGCCACCGGGGTCTGACCGGCTTTACTTACAGCATTCCTTATCTCCGAATAATATGCCAGTTCACACACCGGCCTCATCCATATATCCATTACAACCTACCCGTTATATTTATTCATTGCATGGTCAAATCCTTCAACCACCATACATTCCACTGCATCACATGCGTTTTCAATGGCTTTTGCCGCCTTTTGCTCATCCTCTGCCGGGAATCTGCCCAGAACGTAATCTGCCAGATCCATACCTGCGGGCTTATCTCCCACACCAAATTTAAGGCGGGGAAAATTCTCGCTTCCCAGATGGGCAATTATACTCTTAATGCCGTTATGTCCTCCGGCACTTCCCTTCTTGCGGATACGGAGTTTTCCCACATCCAGGCTTATATCATCAAATATTATAACAATATTTTCAGGGGGAATTTTGTAAAAATCCGACACTGCCCTTATACATTCTCCGCTTAAATTCATATACGTCATGGGTTTGACAAAAATTATCTTCTCTCCGCCTATATTGCCCTTTCCTATAAGTCCTTTGAATTTACCCGTATCTATTCTGACTCCGTGGCGTGCCGCCAGTTCATCTATCACACGAAAACCGATATTGTGTCTTGTATTGACATACTGACTTCCCGGATTGCCCAGTCCTGCTATTAAATACATATTATATACCGCCTTTATTGAATATCTTCTATTTTATCGCATATTTACTTTATATACAAATATTTTCTTTACTTATCACGGTTATGCGTGGTAGTATATAATATCAATAAATTATAAAGGAGTTGATATTTTGGACCCCAGCGTCGCGATACAATGTGTAGCGCTTGTTATCCTGATTGTTTTATCTTCATTTTTTTCTTCCGCCGAGACTTCTTTTGTCTCCGTGAACCTTATTCGGATTCGTTCACTTGCGGAGAACGGAAACAGAAGTGCCAGGAGAGTCCTTAAAATAACCTCGGACTCTTCCAAGATGTTAAGTGCCATACTAATAGGAAATAACCTTGTTAATATTTCCGCTTCATCACTGGCTACTACCATCACTCTGAGGCTTTGGGGGAATGCCGCCGTAAGCATTGCAACGGGCCTTCTTACACTGGTTGTATTAATTTTCGGTGAGATTGCCCCGAAGACTATTGCAACCACCTACGCAGAGAAAATAGCACTGGTATACAGCGGCCCGATAAGGGCACTTATGGTTGTTCTTACCCCTTTCATTATCGTTATTAATTTCATTGCCAAAGGTTTCCTGCGGATTATGGGATTTAATCCCGATAAGCACAAGGCTTCCATAACCGAAGACGAATTAAGGACGATAGTGGATGTCAGCCGTGAAGAAGGTGTTATTGAAACAGATGAACACGAAATGATAAGCAATGTATTCGATTTCGGTGAATCCCAGGCCAAGGATGTCATGATTCCCAGAATAGACATGACCTCCGTTTCCGTAGACAGTACCTTTGATGAAATTGTAGAAGTTTTCCGTAAGGACAAATACACCCGTCTTCCCGTGTATGAGAAGAGTGTTGACAATGTAATAGGCATTATTAACGTTAAGGATTTGCTTTTATGTGAGGATAAAAGCACGTTTTCCGTCCGCAATATTTTGAGGAAACCCTATTACACTTATGAATTCAAGCATATTTCCGAGCTTATGGATGAGCTTAAGAAAACCTCCAATAATTTCACTATAGTAGTGGATGAATACGGCTCAACCGTTGGAATGATTACCCTGGAGGACCTCCTTGAAGAAATCGTGGGAGATATCCGTGATGAATATGATGAGGATGAGGAAGATGAGATTATACAGCTAAGTGACAGCGAATACATTATTTCCGGCACCACAAGACTTAATGATCTGGATGATATTATTAAGCTTCCCGAATGTGAAGAGGATGAAGATTATGATTCTATCAGCGGTTTTATTGTAAACCGCCTTGACAGGCTTCCTCAGGACGGAGACGAAGTGATTACGGATAATTTCAGACTTGTCGTTGACGAATGTGATAAATACCGTATAATTAAGGTCCATTTATATATCAGAAAGGATTCTGAAACTGATTCTGAATCAACTGAAGATAACGAATAGAAAGGAACTGATTTTATGAAAAAAATACTTAAAGAATTCAAAGAATTTATCTCAAGGGGCAATGTCCTTGACATGGCAGTCGGTATGATTATCGGTGCTGCTTTTACGGCAATTATTAAGTCATTAGTGGATGATATTTTCAATCCTCTGCTGGGACTTATACTTGGAAAGGTTAACCTGACCAATTTATCTGTTAGGCTGGGTAATACTGATTCCTACCTTACATACGGAAATTTTCTCAATTCAGTAATTACCTTCCTCTTAACTGCTATTGCACTTTTCTTTGTAATCAAGGTTATCAATGGAATGAGAAGCATTGGTAAGAAGAAACAGAAGGAAGAGCCGGCAGCTCCTACCACCAAGGTATGTCCGTTCTGTAAGAGCGAAATTGCAATAGATGCTACCAGATGTCCACACTGTACATCTGAATTAGAAGATTAATAAAAAGGTGCTGTAAATTTTACAGCACCTTAATAATTTATCTGCCTACTTCATAAACTTAACCGTAATCGTTGTACCCTCTCCCGGTGTACTCTTTATGTCTACTTTGGCATTCTGGATTTTAGCCGAATGTTTTACGATTGATAGCCCCAATCCGGTGCCTCCCACTTCCTTGGAATGGCTCTTATCCACTCTGTAGAAACGTTCAAACACTCTGGAAAGATGTTCGGGAGGAATACCTATACCCGTGTCCGACACAGACAGTCTCACACCATCCGGTTCTTCCCGGATTTCTACATCAACCTTTCCGCCTTTTACATTGTATTTGATTGCATTGTCACACAGATTGAATATAATACCTTTTACAAGCTGGGGAATGCCGCTAATAACTGCCTTATCACCCCACAGCACAATCTGTACTCCCATGCTGTCAGCTTCTTTGGATAAACTGTGAATGACTTCCTTTGATGCAGAATACAAATCAACGCTCTCAAAAGCCATATTGTCACCGCCCTCATCCAGCCTGGACAGTCTTATAATGTCTTCAACCAGATGAATCATGCGCTGGGCCTCAATATATATTTTCCCTGCAAAACCACTGATATCCTCAGATTGTACCATTCCGTTCTGAAGCAGTTCCGCATACCCCGATATGGAATGCAGGGGGGTTTTCAGTTCATGGGATACATTGGCAGTGAATTCCCTTCGCATCTGCTCTGAGTTTTCCCTTTCTGTTACGTCAAAGATAAGCACAACGCCGCCGGATACCTTGTCACCGGAAAATACGGGTGTTACATCCAGCTGAAATTCACCCATGGGAAGACTTATTACTTTCTCTGCCTTTTGTCCCTTTTCCGCCCGGGAAAGCAATCTCTGTAATTCAAGGGACCTGTTAATTTCCAGAATATTGCGCCCTATACAGTCTTCGTCGCTTCCGAAAAATTTTATGGCAGCCGTATTTATGCTTAAAACATTCCACTTTTCATTAAGAAGAATCAGTCCCTCATTCATATTGGAGGTTACGGTATTGAACTCATCCTGTTTTTGTTTAAGCTCCTGCTTCTGGTTTTTAAGAGCCCTCTGCTGGCTCTCTATTCTGGTAAGAAGGGGAGCTATCTCATCATATTCCTTATTGGACAGAGGTTCGTCCAGATTAATTTCATTCAATGGTTCCACAATTTTCCTGGAAAGTTTGGATGCCAGCAACGAGGAAACCAACACCACCAGTGCAGCTATTATAAGAATCGGAACTGTCATCCCCAAAAACATGGTTCCCACTGAATTCTGTGATACGGACAGTCTTAATATTGTTCCATCCGAAAGTTTTAATGCGGAATACAAAGTCCGCTCACTAAGAGTGGAGGAAAAACGGGTGCTTTCACCATAACCTTTTTCCAGGGCTTCAGTCACTTCTTCCCTGCTGATATGATTTTCCATTCCTTCTTCTTCCCTCACGCTGTCATACAGCACCTTGCCTTCTGCGTCTATCCACGTTATACGGCAATCTCCGGCTTCCAGCGTTTCAAGATACTCCAGGCCACCATATTCCACTGCCCGGGCTGCCATGGCAGTCTGGCTTTTAAGCTGGTTGTGGGTAATCTTGGAAAAATAATTATATAATACGCCCATTATGAGAAACAATGCCACTACAAATACCGACAAAGCAACAGCACAAATGGACCTGAAAATTCTTTTGGTCATATTATTACCTCGCTACAATATGATATCCTACACCTCTTACGGTTTCAATACAGCTTCCGCATTCCCCCAGTTTGGTTCTAAGAGTGCCTATATGTACATCAACGGTTCTGGTCTCTCCCGCATAATCCACATTCCAGATTTTCTCCAGGAGCTGATCCCTTGTATACACTCTTCCCGGATTCTCCATAAAAAGCCGTAACAGTTCATATTCTTTCAACGTAAGCTGGACCGGTTTGCCGCCCACGCTTACGGAATATTCGTTAAGATTAAGTTCCAGTTCTCCAAGACAAAGTTTTTTGGATGTATCCGGATTGCTCCTTCTCAAAACGGCTTTAATCCGGGATACCATTTCCATCATTCCGAAGGGCTTGGCAAGATAATCATCCGCACCCAGATCCAGACCTATGACTTTATCATATTCCGTTCCCTTGGCAGTAGCCATAATAACCGGGATACCGGCAGTGACAGAATTAGACCTTAATTTCTTCAATATGGAAAGTCCGTCCTCTTCCGGAAGCATGATATCAAGCATAATCAAATCAGGCTTTTCATTGGAAAGTGCTACGGAAAAGCTTTTTCCGTCAGGAAAACCTTTGGCATCAAATCCTGAAGCCTTTAACGTATATACCATTAAATCCCTTATGCTGTCATCATCTTCCACACAATAAATCATATTTATCCCTCCAGAACCCCTGTTATAGAGAAAAGAACCCACTTGGCAATATTCACTGCATGATCTCCGATTCTTTCAAAATATTTTGCAATCATCAGTAAATCTATGGCATATTCTCCGTCTAATTCCGGATTTGAGAACTGCTTTATAAGATTTACCTTAATATTGTCAAAGCAGTCGTCCACCACATCATCATACTCAATAACATTGGCTGCAATCTTATCATCTTTTTTTATGAAAGCATCAATACTTTCTGTTACCATTTTAATAACAGTTTCT